>JAQVVC010000068.1 GCA_028699175.1 Bacilli bacterium
CGGTGAAATCTAATAATAATTATATAAGAAAGTTGCAATGGAGAAAAAGCGTTAATATGCGTTAAATATTAGAGAATAACAATAGTTATAAAAATAAGGTGGTACCGCGAAATAATCGCCCTTATATTTATAACTATTTTTTTTAAAAAAAGGATGTGGTTAGTATTTATAAAGAATTTGATGATTATGTAAATTCTTTTGATACTTTAGGTAAGGGAATAAATCGAAAGATATTTCATAGTAAAAGAGTAGCAATAATAAATGCTAAATTAGCGATGGATTTAAAATGGTCATTTGATGATGTTAAATTAGCCAAACAAATTGGGTTACTTCATGATATAGGAAGATTTGATGAGTGGAAGAAATTTAAAAAATATGGCAAAAATAAATTTGATCATGGAGAGCATGGAGTTAACATTCTTAAACATAATAATTATCTAAATAAATTTAATGTTTTGAAGGAAGAAGATAAAGATATTTTATATGAAGCTATTTATTATCACAATAAATACCAATTACCTAATAATATTAATAAACATGCTAAATTATTAAGAGATGCTGATAAAATTGATATATTATATTTACATACTATAGATGATGGACTTTATTCATATAATAATAATTATAGTAATACAATATCTTCTAAAATCCATAAAGATTTTATGGAAGAAAAATCGATATTAGTAAATGATGTTAATACTTATGCTGAATTTATGGTTTTAATATTAGCTTTTATATTTGATATTAATTATGAATATTCACTTAAAATAATAATAGATAATAATTTTATTGAGAAAATATATAATAAATTAGATAATAAAGAAATATATGAAGCTTATTTTAATAAAATTAACAATTATATAGAAAAGAGGACTAAAAATGTTAGATAAAAAATATGAACCTAAAGAGAAAGAAGCAAAATGGCTTAAGTATTGGGAAGATAACAATATATATGAGTTCAAACAAGATGATAGAGATGTTTATTCTATTGATACACCTCCACCAACAGTAAGTGGTAAAATCCATATTGGACATATATTTTCTTATTCACAAACTGAAATGCTAGCTCGATATAAAAGATTAAGAGGATATAATATCTTTTATCCTTTTGGTTTTGATGATAATGGTTTACCTAGTGAGAAATTAGTAGAAAAAGAACATGGGATAAAAGCTCAAGATATTTCTCGGGAAGAATTTAATAAATTATGTTATCAAACAACTGATAAGTATGAAAAAGAATTTAGGGATTTATTTACTAGATTGGGAGTAAGTACTGACTGGAATTTAGTATATAAAACAGTTAGTCCTTCAACAATTAAAATAAGTCAGTTATCTTTTTTAGATTTGATAAATAAGAATAAAGTTTATAGGAGCAAAAGTCCTGCTTTATGGTGTAATGAATGTATGACGACTATAGCTCAAGCTGAACTTGAAACTAAATCATTAGAATCAACTTTTAATTATATAAAATTTAAAACTCTTGATAATGAAGAATTTATAATAGCAACTACAAGACCAGAATTATTACCTGCTATAGTAGCAGTATTTGTAAATCCTAATGATAAAAAGAATCAACATTTAATTGGTAAAGAAGTAATAGTTCCTATTGTGAATGTTGCCGTTCCAATTTTAGCTGACGAAAAAGTAGATCAAGAAAAAGGTTCTGGGATTGTTATGTGCTGTACTTTTGGTGATCAAACTGATATTGAATGGTGGAAGAAATATAAATTACCTTTAAAACATATTTTAACATTAGATGGAAAAATTAAAGAAGATGTTCCAAAATATGGTAACCTTAAAATTAAAGAAGCTCGAAAACAAATTATTGAAGATTTAGATAAAGAAGGATATATATTAGAGATAAAATCAATTAATCATGAAGTTCAAACTCATGAAAGATGTTCTAAAGAAGTCGAATATTCGATAATGAATCAATGGTTTATTGATGTTGTGAATCATAAAGATGATTTTTTAAAAATAGGTAATGAAATTACTTGGTATCCAGCTTATATGCAAAATAGATATTCAGAATGGATAAAAAATTTAGCTTGGGATTGGTGTATTTCAAGACAAAGATATTTTGGGGTGCCATTTCCGGTGTGGTATTGTGAAAAATGTAATACTCCTATTTATGCTACTGAAGATGAATTACCAGTTAATCCATTAGTAAGTAGTCCTAAACAAAAAACATGTAAAGAATGTAATCATAATAAGTTTATCCCTGAAAAAGATGTAATGGATACTTGGGCTACCTCATCAGTAACACCACTTATTAATATGCATTATAAGGAAGATAATAATTTAGAAAAGATATTAAAACCAATGAGTTTAAGAACTAATGCTAGTGATATAATTAGAACTTGGGATTTTTATACGATTGTAAAAAGTTTTTATCATTTTAATCAAAAGCCCTGGGAAAATGTAATGATATCTGGTTTTGTTATGGCTGGTAAAGGGGAAAAAATAAGTAAAAGTAAAAGTAATAGTAAAAATGAACCCCTCCAATTAATTGCTGAATACTCAGCTGATGTAATTAGATACTGGGCTGCATCTGGACGATTAGGAACTGATATAACTTTTAGTGAAGAAACATTACTTAGAGGTAAAAAATTAATTAATAAAATATTTAATGCTTCTAAATTAATTGAAATGCATTTAGAAGATTATGAAGATAGACCATTTGATAATTTTGAATATTTTGATAAATGGATACTTGGTCGATATCAAGAGATGGAAAAATCTTTTATTAAATATTTAGATGAATATGAAGTTGGTCTTGCTCTTAATACTTTAGAAAAATTCTTTTGGAACTTTTGTGATAATTATTTAGAAATAGTTAAACATCGCTTATATCGTCCTGAAGAATTTGGCCAAATACAAAGATATAGCGGGCAAAAAACGGTATATATAATTTTATATAAATTATTACAAAAATTTAGTATTTATTTTCCATTTGTTAC
>JAQVVC010000069.1 GCA_028699175.1 Bacilli bacterium
ATGATGATGCAAGATGGAAAATATCAGATGTTTTAGTAAATGGCAAAACATTAAAAATAGAAGGTGGAAATTATCATTTATGTGATAATATGCCCCATGGAAAATATTGTAATAGAAAGAATTGTAAGAGATT
This sequence comes from Bacilli bacterium, assembly GCA_028699175.1. GTDB lineage: Bacteria > Bacillota_I > Bacilli_A > RF39 > UBA660 > DUUS01. Next base: position 134 of record JAQVVC010000069.1, read on the forward strand.
TAATGATTAATATATAAAGGAGAAATAAGATATATGAAAAGTAAGAATTTAATTGTAATTATTGTTATTCTATTAACATTTGTTGCTGGTGGAGTAACTTCATATTTTATATTTAATAATGATAGTGATATTAAAAAACAGGCATTACCAAAACCTGAAATTACAGATGGGGTTCGTGGAACAATGTTTGGAATTGATAAAAATATTAATGAAGAAACTATTGATAATTATTTAAATCGTGATGATAGTGTTTATCGTGATATGAGAATGTTAATTGATGAAGGAGACTATGAAAGTATAGGTGGAGATTCATATTTATCAGGAATTATTAAAGGATTTGAAGCAGTTCCTTTTCCATTTTTAGTTAATGTAACCGGATTACCTGAAGAAGTAGGTAATACTTATCAAGGAACAACTTTATTTACTTTAACAGAAGATGGAGAATACATTGCTAATTATAAAGAATCTATGGAATATTTAAAATATTATTTTCCTAAAGATAAAAATATATTTCTAATGTGTGGCGGTGGCGGATATTCTGGTATGATGAAATCTATGCTTATAGCTCTTGGTTGGGATAAAGATAAAATATATAATACGGGAGGACATTGGTATTATAAAGGTAATAATAATATTGCCATAAAAAATACAACTTCTGGTAAAGTTAACTATGACTTTTGGAAAGTAACTTATCATAATATTGATTTTAATAAATTACATAAGGTAAAATAATGAAAAAGAAGTTATTAATTTTAATACCATTTATATTATTATTAGTAATAATTATTTTTATATTAATATTAAAATCACAGCATAATCAACAATTTTATTTAGATAATGAATATTATGGTAATAGTTCTTTAATAGAAATCGATAGTGAAAAACTAAAAACTCTAGAGAAAGATAAAAAAACATTTGTTGTTTTTGTTTATCAGCCTCTTTGTTCTACTTCTCATGATCTTAATAATTATATTAATGAGTTTTTAGATAAAAATAAAATGAGTTTTTATAAAACCCCATTTTCAAGTGTTAAAGATACCAATATGTCTGATTATGTGAAATATTGTCCATCAGTAGTTATTTATCGTAATGGAAAGATTATTGCTTATTTAGAGGCTGATTCAAATAAGCATGCTGTTTATTATAAATCTGTTGAAAATTTTAAGAAGTGGTTAACAAAATATATTATATTAAAATAAATTTTTTGTAGTAATTTTTAAATAACAAAATATTAAAATCACATAAAATTATTAGTGATAATTTAAACTTTTTAAAATAAATTATCACTTTTTTCTTTGCTTAAAATAATTTGATTTTAATAAAACCATTTCCAGGTTGTCCTCCCTTGAAGAGCGCTAAAGTTTTTTTCACTTTTGTTCAAAGTAGACAAAATTGACTTTACTAACATACTACTTTTTTTACTTAATGTTTATTTCCATAATATAATCACATAATAATATTAGGTGAAAATATGGAAGAGAATAAAAATGCCCTAGATGAAATAAATAAAGGGTGCACAATAGCTATTGAAGCTATTAATAATTTAATAGTTAAAGTTGATAATAAAAAATTAAAAAAATTATTACAAAAACAATTAAAATGCTATGACAAAATAGAAGATAAAATTAATAAGATATATAATAATTATAGTGAAGAAGATCCTCATGAAATAGGGTCTTTAACAAAAGTAATGACTAATTATATGTCAAATATAAAAATTGTTAATGATAATACTGATTCGAAAATTGTAGAGATATTACTACAAGGAACAAATATGGGTATTATTGAAGGAAGAAGAATCCTTAATAATAAAAAATTAGATAAAAAAGTAATTAATTTATTAAATGAATTTATTAGTCAACAAGAGATAATTGGCGAAGAATTAAAAAAATATTTATAAATTATATATTACAAGAGTTTAAAACTCTTTTTTTATTTAACAAATAAATGTTTTTATGATATTATATAAACACTTTTAAGGAAGTGTTAAAAATGAATGAAAAAAATTTAAAATTTAATAAGAAAAATATACTGGAATTAAGAAAAGAAAGTGTCGATGAAATCAATAAGTATTACCGTGAATTAAGAAAGTATGAATTTGATAATGACGTAGAATTAAAAAATTTTGAACTACGAAAAAAAATTCACCCATTAATGATGATGGTACTAAAAATTGATCGAATAATAGACAAAGAAAAGGTAATAATTATTGGTGATAAAAGAAAACCCCATCATTATCCCGTGATATTTGCTGCAACACATATTGGTGGCAATGATATCATGAGAGTTTTTGAAGCAATTAAAGAACATGCCTATATAATGTTAGGAGATCCAGGAATTGTTTATGTTAATGAAATCGGATTATTTCTGAGACTTAATGGTTTTATACCAGTAGATACGAGAGATAAAGAAGATAGAAAAATAGCTTATGCAAGATCAGTTGAAGTAATTAATAATAATGTTAACATGTTGATATTTCCTGAAGGCGCTTATAATGTTTTTGAACATTTACCAATAATGAAAATATTTCCTGGCGCTGTAAGAATGGCCAAAGAAACTAATAGTGAAATTATTCCTATTGCAATTGAACAATATGGTAAAGATTTTTTAGTTAATATCGGTGAAAACATTAAAATTGATAATAATATGTCTAATGAAGAAGCTAATGTTATTCTTACTGAAATATTATCAACATTAAAATGGGAAATATGGGAAACTCAGGAAATAGCTCAAAGAGAATCTTATACTGATGAATATATAAATAACTTTAGACAAAGTGTCGTAGATAGAGATGACTATGGAGATTATGTTTATACATTACA
>JAQVVC010000070.1 GCA_028699175.1 Bacilli bacterium
TGAATGAATAAGATTCTTTCAATATATTAATTTTTTAAAACTTCTATAATGCTAACTATTATTTGATATTTATCCATTCTTTTTTCTACTTTGCCGGTTATTTTTAATAAATCTCCTTTTTTGATTCTATTAATATACTCAATTCTATTTGGGAAAATAATATAATCTAATTTCCCCGTTTCATCACTTACTTCAATAAAAGCCATTGGATCGCCTTTTTTGGTTTTTATAGATTTTATATTTTCTAAAAGACCAACTGTAGTTATAGTTTTATCAAAATAATTAATAATAGTATTAATTTTTATTTCATTGTATTTACTAGCGGGATGATTAGATACGTAAAAGCCATATAATTCTAGTTCTTTTGCCATTAATATATTAGCCGGATATTCTTCATATTTTTCCATAGTTGGTTTCGCTACTAAAGATGAATCTAAACCATTAATTAATTCCGCATAAATAATAGCAGATTCAATGTTTTCAATTAAGGTTTTTCTTGTTTCATTAAAAGAATCAAGTGCTCCTCCATATATTAAATTTTCAAGAGTTTTTGGATTAACACTTTTTCCATATACCCGAGAAACAAAATCATAAAAGGATTGATACTGGCCTTTTTTTCTTTCTTCAATTATTTCTTCTGCTGCTGATGATCCAACATTTTTTATAGATGTTAAAGACATTATAATATCAGTATCAATAATATAATTTTTAGAACTTAAATTAATATCTGGTTTTAAAATATTAAGTCCAGAAAATTTTGCCTCATCAATATATTCTTTCGTTTTAGAATTTGATCCAATATTAATATTAAGAAGTGATAAATAATATTCTTTAGGATAATATTCTTTTAAATACATCATTTGATATCCTAACATAGCATAAGCTACTGAATGAGATTTATTAAAGCCATAATTAGCAAATTTTAAAATTAAATTATATATTTCTAAAGCTATTTCTTCTTGATAATTATTATTTATAGCTCTTTTAATAAATTTATCTTTTTCTTCAATAATAACTTCTTTTTTAACTTTAGATATTGCTTTTCTAATGACATCAGCTTCTCCATATGAATAACCAGCTACAACACTTAATATTTGCATTATTTGTTCTTGATAAACAATTATTCCATAGGTTTCTTTTAATATTTCTTCTAAACTAGGATGAATATAATTAATCTTTTCTTTATTATTTTTTCTATTAATAAATAAAGGTATATTATCTACTGGCCCTGGTCTATATAAAGCAATAGCTACTACTAAATCATTAAAAGAAGATGGTTTTAATTTTTTTAAAAAGTTTTTAATTCCATCACTTTCAAATTGAAAAATACCGGTTGTATTTGCATTAGTAAATCTATTTAGCACTTTTTGATCATTTAAATCTATTTCGTTAATATTTATTTTATTTTTTATTAATTTTAAGATATTAGATATAATAGTCAAATCTTTAATTGCTAAAAAATCCATCTTTAACAAACCTAAATCTTCTAAATAATTCATTGGATAACCTGTTAAATAAGTATCACCATTATGAAGAATAGGTATAACATTATCTAAACTGGTATTTGATATTACAACTCCTGCTGCATGAGTACTAATATGTTTTTTTATCCCTTCTAATTTTAATGATTCATAATATATTTGTTTCATTTCTAAATCTGAATTTAATATTTTTTTGACATTATCATTTAAATTATCTTTTAAACTCTTTTTGGGATTTATTATTTTAAGTAGATTACTTATTTCTTTATCATGAGCTTTAGATACTGAAATTAAAACTTGTTTAGCAGCTAAAGTCCCATAAGTCATTATTCCCATGACATTAAAAATACCATATCTTTCTTTTACATAATCTACTACTTCGTTTCTCCTTGAAGCATCAAAATCAATATCAATATCAGGCATAGTTATTCTTTCAGGATTTAAAAATCTTTCAAATAAAAGTCCATATTTTAAGGGATCAACACATGTTATACCTAAAGAATATGTTACTAATGATCCAGCTGCCGAACCTCTTCCGGGGCCTACTAAAATATCATTTTTAATGGCATATTTAACATAATCATAGACGATTAAAAAATAATCTACATAATTCATTTCTTTAATTATTTTAAGCTCATAAAGTAATCTTTTTTTATATTCATCAGGAATATCACCTAATAATCTTTTATATAAGCCTTTAATAGCTAAATCTTGTAAGTATTTGTAACTATCTTTTATATTATTATCATAATGAGGTATTAAATTAGTTTGTTTTTCCATTTTTATATTTATTAAATTAGTAAGCTCAGAAACATTATTTTCTTCTATATAGTATGAGGAATAATCTTTCTTATTTATTTCTTCTAAAGTAACACCTTCATTAATAGCATCTAAAGTATTTAAATAAATAGTATCTTTTTGATTTAAAGATAATGCAATTTTAAAAGGTATAATTTTATCAGTTATAATACTAGCAGATACTTTTTCTTCTTCATTTAAATAACCAATAAATATATCATTAGTAATTACTTTTAAATTATTATAAATATCTTTAGAACTATAAGGAATTAAAATAATAAAATCTTTAATATATTTAGTAAGTTCGATGATATTTAAAGGATTATTTAATAAAAATGTATTAAGTTTAAATAATGATTTTAAACCTTGATAATTTTTAGCGTAAATTATTATTTGTTGATTACTTAAAAAAGTATCAAAACCAATAACTGGTTTAATATTGTTTTTATAACAAATATTTATAAATTCAGCACTACTAGATAAGTTATCATCAATTATACCTAAAGTTTTATAATTATTAGTAATTGCATACGAAATCAAATCATCTATTTTAATTAAACTTTTTAAAAGTGAATAATCAGTTTTAATTGTTATACATTCTTTCATATTAAACACCTTCTTTATTAATTATATAATACATAACTTTGTTTGACAAAT
>JAQVVC010000071.1 GCA_028699175.1 Bacilli bacterium
CTTAAATCTCCTAGTATAAATATACAGTGCTTTAAATGATGTGTCAAATATTTTAGATAAAGTAATTTAATTAGCCTTGTAAAGAATATATATATTTCTTGATTACTTTTTTTCTTTATGTTATATTTATACTATAATGATACAAAATAAAATAAGGAGTGTTATTTGTGAAAAAAGTTTTTGTTTTAATTGCTACTTTGTTATTTATACCTGTTTCTGTTAATGCTGCAGAATATACAGATACTTTTAAAATTGGTGATCGACTTGAGGTTTTTATAGTTAATGATCAAGAAAAGAAAGAGTTCCATGTTATTAGACCTAGTGCTGCTGGCGAACAATATGTTTGGATGATGTTGCATACAAATGTAGAAAATACTGATGATTATCGAAATAGTATAACTGTCTATGATCAAGTTCGTCCTGGAGAATATGATCAAGTTACAACCGTATTAGAAGATGCTTTACCAATATATAATGTCTTAATTAATGGTACTCAAGGATGGCGTATTGAAGGGGTTCCTCGTTTATTAAATGCTGAAGATTTAACCGTTTTAGGTATTAATCTAGGTACTAGTGGTAAATATGAAATAATGGGGGATAGATCTTTTTTATCTCCTACTAAGACTGATCAAGTTACTGATCCAACAATGTATAATTACTGGACCCAAATTGCTGATTCAAGTGCTGCTAATCCTTCAGTATTTGCCGTAATATTTAATGAAAGTTATAATGGAGATTCATTAACTCCAGTAGCAACTTTAGAATCTAAAGATATATCTTCAATTACCAATAATCCTGAGTTTTTAGTTCGACCTATTGTTAAAGTCGATAAACAATATATTGATTGTATCATAAGCGATACTACCACTACAGTTGAAAATGTTAAGACTTCAGAAGTGAAAATGCCTATTGAAGCTATTGCTATTATTGGTATTGCATCTTTAGCTTATATCTTAATTAGAAAAAAAGATATATTTAATAAAATTTAAAGGCTAATGCCTTTTTTTATTTTTTAAATTATTATATAATGTTATAGAAAGTAGGGTATATGAAAAAGATTATTATTGCTTTAATATCAATATTATTAACTTTTATTTGTGTAACTTTTCTAGTTTCAGCAATAATATTAAATGGCGATAAAATATTAAGTAGCTTTAATATTATCGATGTTGATAATACATCTACTAATTTCAATATTAAATTTGAAAAAGTTAAAGCCGCTGAATATTATGATATTGTAGTTTATAATAATGACAATATCCCTATATATTCTAAAACTGTTTATGAAACCAAGAACCAGGTTGACTTAAATATGCTTGAATATAATTTAAAATATAAATTAGTTGTTTATGCGTATGATAAATTAGGAGATAGTATAGCAGTTAAGAATCCTTATAAATTTAAATATACAGAACCAACTTTTAGTAGTATTAATGATCTTATATTAAATAATGCTGAAGACTACAAATTATTAATTGATGGTGATTTAAGTAAAAAAAATTATAAAATTGTTATTTACGATAATAAATATAAATTAAAAGAAGAAAAATTAATATCTAACGAATATATAATAGATAAAAAATTTTATCAAGATATATTGCAAAAATTAGATGTGCAAATATTGGATGGTTTAACATCAATTAGTAAGATTTCTTTATATAATAAAATGAGTCCTGTATCTGATATTATCATTACTAGTCCAGCTAATGGCAATATCCTCGATTATAATGATGTTATTTTTACTTATAATGGTGGAGATAATGCTACTAATTATGTTGTTGAAATTTATAATGGAGATCAAAAAATAAAAGAAACAACTGTTAAAAAGAATAGATGTGTAATATCGTCGGAACTTTTTAAAAAAGCAGAAAAATATAATATTATCATTAAAGCTTTATATAAGGATTATGAAGAATATACTAAATCTGCAAATGTAGAATTTCAAATGAATGAAAAAGAAACCTTAAAACCAGTTTATATTAATACTTATCATAAATATGTTAAATCAGGTAGTTATATATATTTAAATAATCCTAATCAAGAGGGAACTATTTTCTATACTATAGATGGTAGTGATCCGGTTGTAAATGGAATAAAATATAATAAGCCTTTAATTGTTAAAAAAAATATCACTTTAAAAACTGTTATCATGGAACCTAAAATGAATAATAGCATTGTTAATGAATTTGAGATTAATATTGGAAGTAAAGATTCATATTCAGTATATTTAAGTCCATCTAATCAAGATATGAATTTTGGGGTAAATAGTGTTGGGTATTCTAATGAACAATTTGAAATGAATGACTTAACTAATTATATTGAGAAAAGATTAAAAAATTATAATGTCAAAGTATATCGAAATAGTCCTTATGGTAATATAAATTTATGGACAGCAGATTCACGCTATTATGGAGTTGATTTACATTTAGCAATTCACTCAAATGCTAGTCCTAATCATGATATATTTGGTATTGAAACTTGGATTCATGAACAATCTAGTAAAACTTACAGCTTAGCAAATTTAATTCAAGATTCTTTAATAAATATATATTATTCTGAAGAAGAAGGATTTAATCGAGGAGTAAAATACGCTAATGGAGCAATGGGTGAAGTAAATGAACTTGCTGTACCTTTTGGGATATTACTTGAAATAGCCCATCATGACAATGAAAAAGATGCAGCATGGATAATGCAAAATAAAGAACTTATTGGTAATACTATTGCTGATACCATATTAAAATATTTTGGCTTATTATGACGAATAACTATTAATTTTTAAAAATCCTCTTTATTATAAAATAAAGAGGTGTTTAATATAACTAATATATATGAAGAATTAATAAGTAAAATAGCTAATGCTAAGTTAATATATAGTGAATCATATTTTTATTCACTAATAGACAAATAAACTCCAATCT
>JAQVVC010000025.1 GCA_028699175.1 Bacilli bacterium
TTATAAAATAGGGGTATAACTGATCCCCTTGAGCCCATTACATTTCCATATCTAGTTAGGCATATGGTTGTAGAAGAATTATCTCCAAGCATTCTTGCTTTTGCTATTATTATTTTTTCCATTAAAGCTTTACTTATGCCCATAGCATTAATTGGATAAGCTGCTTTATCTGTACTTAAACATACTATTTTTTTAACTTTATTTTTAGTTGCACTTTCCAAAACATTATGTGATCCAAAAACATTAGTTTTTGCTGCTTCAATTGGAAAAAATTCACAACTAGGAACTTGTTTTAATGCTGCTGCATGAAAAACATAATCAACTCCTACCATAGCATTATCGATAGTAGAAATATCTCTTACATCTCCTATATAAAATTTTAGTTTATTATTATTATATTTTTTTCTCATATCATCTTGTTTTTTTTCATCTCTTGAAAAAATTCTAATTTCTTTTAAATCAGAATCTAGAAACATTTCTAAAACTTTATTTCCAAAAGAACCTGTTCCTCCTGTTATTAATAATATCTTGTCTTTAAACATAATTTCACCTTCCATATATATATTTTTATTTTACCATATTTATTGATAAACCGAAATAAAAACAGGAAAAGTTTTTAACTTTCCTGTTGACTTTTATAATAAGCTTCGCATACTTCATTAGTTTCTCCAAACATTACTATTTTTCCATGATCAAGCCATATTACTTTAGAACATAAATTTTTTATTGCTTCTAATGAATGTGAAACATATAATACAGTAGTTCCTCCTGTTATCATTGACATCATTTTATTTTTGCTTTTTTCTTGAAATTTTAAATCGCCAACTGATAATATTTCATCAACAATTAATACTTGGGGGTTAACAATAGTTGAAATCGAAAAAGCTAATTTGGCAACCATTCCAGAAGAAAAGTTTTTAACGGGAACATCTAAAAATTCTTTAACTTCAGCAAACTGAACTATTTCATTAAATTTTTCATCTAAAAATTCTTTATCATATCCTAATATCGCACCATTTAAATAAATATTTTCTCGAGCTGTTAAGTCAGCATCAAATCCTGCTCCTAACTCAATCATTGGCGATATTTTACCATTTACTATTACCTCACCAGTGGTTGGTTTATATACCCCACTTACAACCTTTAATAAAGTGCTTTTACCGGCACCATTAATTCCAATAACACCAACAACTTCGCCCTTTTCAATATTAAAATCAATATCTTTTAAAGCCCAAAAATATTCTTGCTTTTTTCTTTTTTTAAAATTAAAAAATCTAATAAACATCATTTTTAATGAATTATCATTTTCGATACCTAAATTAAATTTCATTGATACATTTTTAATCTTTATCATTTAATCACTCTCAATCACATATAATAAACAAATTTATCTTGTTTTTTTCTAAAAAAGTACATTCCAAAAATCATCATAACAAAACCGGTAACAAACATTCCTACTAATAAATATGTTGATGGCATACGTGAAAATAATAATACTTCTCTTAAAGATCCAATATACATATATAAAGGATTTAATTTAAAGATTGTTTGTAAATAAGTAGGAAGCATTGCTAAAGGATAGAATATTGGCGTAACATAGTTTAAAATAGTTAAAATAATTCCCCAAATATAAATTATATCTCTAAGAAAAACTGTTAGTGCTGATAATAGATAACTCATTCCTAACGTAAACATAAAAATACATAAAAATATATAAGGAATAATTAAATAATAAATATTTAAATAGCATTTTGTTCCTGCTTCAGGGCTTCCACTAATTAGCATAATTAAAACTAAAGGAATTAAAGTTAATAAAAAGTTTATCCCAGCAAATAAACATTTTGCCAATGGAAAAATATATTTAGGAATATAAACTTTATTTATTAAAGAGAAATTACTTACAATTGAGATTAAACTTGAATTAGTTGCTTCAGAAAAATAGCCAAACATTACTAGCCCAGTCATTAAATAAACTAAAAAGTTTACCCCTTCCATATTAAATTTAAACATTTGGGAAAATATTAATGCCATAACACTCATCATTAATAAGGGATATAATACACTCCATAGTATACCTAATACACTACGTTTATATTTTATTTTAAAATCACGTTTAATTAATTCTATTAATAAGAATTTATACTTAATTAGGTTGTGATAAATATTCTTTATTAACATATTTGTTAACACCTCTTTTTTTATTATATCATTTTTTATTAAACATAACTAATAAAATAAACTTAATTAACACTATATTTTGTTTAATCCTGCCAGGTTCTTTTAACATTCTGTAAAGCCACTCTAAATGTAATTTTTGAATCTTTTTTGAAGCTCTTTTTATATTTCCTGATATGACATCAAAAGATCCGCCCACAGGCATTAAAATTTTTACTTGCAAATTTTTTTGATTCTTGACAATAAATTCTTCTTGTTTAGGGGAACCTAAAGCTACAAATAAAATATCAGGTTTTACAAGATTAATTTGTTTTATCATTTCTTCTTCAGTAATATAACCATCACATACTCCAGCAATATGTAAATTATGATATTTTTTTATTAATACATTACTAGCTTTAATTGCTACTCCTGGTTTAGCCCCACATAAATATATTGATTTTCCTTTTTTACTAGCAGTTTCACATATTTTTTCCATTAAATCAATACCAGTTATTCGGTTTTTTATTATCTTTTTTTTCATTTTAGAAGCTAAAACAATCCCAATACCATCAGGTATTTGATATTTTTCTTGATTAAATATTTGTTTATATTTCTCATTTTGATAATAATTCATAATTATTAAAGGATTTATGTTTACTAAAAAATGTTGTTCATTATTTTCGATATCAATAAATATATTTTTTATAAGTTCTTCATAATTATAATTACTTACTGCAAATCCCAATATATTTTCTTTCATAAGTCACCTATATTTATTTTAACTTTATATCAAAATAAAAGCAAATTATTTTATTTTGACATATAGTTCATTTTTTTCCTTTAATCTGATATAATGTAAATAGTTATATCTTCAATAAGGAGGCTAAACGGGTATAATGAGCGCCAGGCCCACTTTGGGTGACGAGGTCAGTAATTATCGAAATATTCGGCGGATATTACTGCGTTATAAGGAAACGTTAGATATATATAAAAAATAAAATCAAAATTATAACAAAATATATATCACCATTATTTTTTTATTATGAAAAAGAAAGTGGTGATTTTTTAATGTGCGGAATTATCGGCTACATTGGAAAAAAGAAAGCTATACCCGTAATTATTGATGGTTTAGAAACTCTAGAATATCGAGGATATGATTCATCGGGGATAGCTTATTACAATAAAAAAAAGGAACTAAAAATAATTAAAGAACAGGGAAAAATTGCAATCTTAAAAAATATTTTAAATCTTAATGAAGAAAGTAACTTAGGCATTGGACATACCAGATGGGCTACTCATGGTCAACCATCTAGAATAAATTCTCATCCTCATAATGTTGGTAATATTACTTTAGTTCATAATGGTATAATTGAAAACTATGAAGAATTAAAAAAACATCCGTTAGTAAAGAATTATAAATTTATTAGTAAAACCGATACGGAAGTTGCCTGTGCAATAATTAATAGTTTGTATAATGAAAACCAAGATATTTTAAAAAGTTTAGAAGAAAGTCAAAAATTATTAATGGGTAGTTATGCATTAGCTATAATTGTAAATAATGATTTTGAACATCTGTATGTGATGAAAAAGGATTCGCCATTAATTATTGGCGTTGGTAATAAGGAAAATTATGTTGCTAGTGATGTTCCTGCCATTTTAAAATATACGAAAAAATATATCTTATTAAATGAGGGTGATATTGGAATTGTTTCAAACAAAAATATTAAAGTCTACAATCAAAAAAAATTAGTTAAAAAGAAGATCTTAGAATTTGAATGGGATTTAGAAGCTGGCATGAAAAATGGCTACGAACACTTTATGTTAAAAGAAATATTTGAGCAACCTAAAGTAATTGAGCAAACTATTAAAGAATATATTAATGATTATGATTTTATTAATTTGCCTGATCTTACCAAATATAACCGAATTGATATTGTAGCATGTGGTAGTGCTTATCACACTGGTTTAATTGCTAAATATTGGTTTGAAGAATATTGCAATATGGAAATTAATGTTGACATTGCTAGCGAGTACCGATATAAGAAAAATTTTCTGGATAAAAAGTGCTTACTAATCGTAATTAGCCAATCAGGTGAAACAGCTGATACACTAGCATCTTTAAGATTAGTAAAAGAGAAAAAAATCGATACTTTAGCAATTGTTAACGTTGTTGGTTCCTCAATAGCCCGTGAAGCAAAAAATGTTTTATACATTAAAGCCGGGCCAGAAATTGCAGTTGCAACAACCAAAGCTTATAGTGCTCAAGCATTACTTTTATCAATACTTGCTTTTAAAACAAGTGTTGATAAAAAAATTATTAATATCAAAGAAAAAGAACAAATAATAAATGATTATCATAATTTAAGTTTGTACATTCAAGATATCTTAAGTAATACAAAAATTTGTGAATCAATTGCTAAGAAAATATTTAAAGCAAATGATATTTTTTTCCTAGGTAGAAAAATTGACTATGCGATAGTAATGGAAGGAAGTTTAAAACTTAAAGAAATATCTTATATCCACTCCGAAGCTTATCCATCTGGTGAATTAAAGCATGGATCAATAGCACTTATTAATAAAAAAACTCCGGTTATAAGTGTTATCACTGATGAAAATATTGCTTTAAAAACTATCAGCAATATTAAAGAAACTAAAGCAAGGGGAGCATATTCAATTGTTTTAAGTTCTCTAAATATGGATAATAATAAAGAATGCTATGATGACTTAATTAAAATTGAACACATTCATTCTTTAGTAGAACCAATTTTACCAATTATCTATTTACAATTAATATCATATTATATTGCTAAACTTAATAAAAGAGACATTGATAAACCAAAGAATCTTGCTAAATCTGTTACAGTTGAATAAAAAAAATAAGTCTTTATTTAAAAACTTATTTTTTTTGATGTTTAAATAAAATATCAGTTTTAAATATTAAAACGACAATAATTAGCATTAATAATATATATAATAAAATTGCTAATTGATTATCACCTAGTGAGTAAAATATTGATATAGAAGCGCATAAGATACTTACACCATACATAATAAATACGGTTTTTCTTGGCGATTTATTTAATTTAAGTAATTGATGATGAATATGTTCTTTATCAGGAGAACCAATATTTTCTCCTTTTAATACTCTTCTAAATATCGCAAGAACAGTATCTAATATTGGTAAAAATAAGATTAAAATAGGAACAAATAATGATGTGACAGTAGTAGCTTTATAACCCAAAAGAGCTATGATAGATATAATATATCCTAAAAACATACTTCCTGTATCACCCATAAAGATAGATGCAGGACTAAAATTATATACTAAAAATCCTAAAGTAGCACCTAATATTAAAAGAGTTAAGGTTATATCTAAACCCCCTATTCGATTTAACATAAAGGCAATTATTCCAATAGTGACAAAATAAATAGATGATATTCCAGCTGCTAATCCATCTAAACCATCAATTAAATTAATGGCATTGATAATTGCAACAATAAAGATAATAGCTAAAGGATATCCCCAAGTTCCAAAAGTTAGATTTAATCCAAAAGCACTTAACTGAGGTAAATATATACCTCCATATATAACTACTATGGATGCTGCTATTATTTGAACAATAAATTTATATCTAGCTTTAATAGAATTAATATCATCAAAGATTCCTAATAAAATTATTATTATTCCACCTAATAAAATTGATATCATTTGGGTATTTACTTCTCCAAAAAAGATACATCCTATTACAAAAGAGATAAAAATTGCTAATCCGCCCATTGTAGGCATTGGTTTTTTATGAACTTTCCGATTATCGGGTTTATCTATAGCTCCAACATGTAATGCTAATTTTTTAATTATCGGAACCATTATTAAACTTATTATAAAGGTTAGCATAATTATCATAAAGATATTGTTACCATTTATTTGAAACTGCATATTCTAAACACCTCAGTATTATTATACACTAAATTAAAATAAATAAAAACAACAATGTAATTCATATTGTTGTTTAATCTTCTAATAACCAGTCAATTATATTATAATGAATAATTCCATTTTGAGACATATTAATTTTATCAGTTGTTATTAAGTATTTAGGATAATTATCTTTTATATTTTTAAATGCTCCTAATTCTCTTTCAATTACCGATTCATCTGCTAATATATATGCTACTTGAATATAGATTTTTTCGTCAAATTTAGTAGCAATAAAATCAATTTCACCTTTACCTATAGATCCGATTTTCACATCGTAATCACGAGATATTAATTCATTATAAACAATATTTTCTAAATAGGCCCCCAATTGTGGCTTTTTACCAATATTTTTAATTTGACCTAAGCCTAAATCAGTTAAATAATATTTATATTTTCCATCTAATATTCTTTTTCCTCTTAAATCATATCTATCTACTTTATTAATTAAAAAAGCATTGGACATATATTCTAAATAATTATATATCGTTTCTTTAGATATATTTCGATCACCAATATTTTTAAAATAATCAGATAAGTTTTGGGCTGAAAAAGTTTGTGATGGTGTAGTAACAATATATTCAACTATCCGATTAAATAAATCGACATCTTTAATTCCAAAACTTTTTATTATATCTTTAACAACAATTGAATCATAAACATCCGATAAATAAGTTTTAACTTGAAATTCATCTTTAAAATTTAATCTTTGCGGAAGCCCTCCCCATTTTATATAATCTAAAAATATCTCATCTAAATTATCCTCTTTTTTTAACTTATAATATTCACATATTTCTTTAAAAGTAAAAGGCAATAAATTAAAGCTTACATAACGACCAGCTAGATGAGAAGCCAATTCTCCAGATAGCAAATTACTATTTGAACCAGTTATAAATATTGAAACATTTAAAGATGCTTTAAATGAATTTATTGCTTTTTCCCAATTAGTTACATTTTGGATTTCATCAAATAATAAATAATATTTATTTTTATTTATTATTTTATCTTTAATATATTTATTTAAATCATTGCTATCTTGAATAAAATTATAATCTAAAAATTCAAAATTTATATAAATAATTTGCGTATCCTTTATTTTATTAATTAATAATTCATCAACTATTTGGTTTAATAATACTGATTTACCACATCTTCTAATACCTGTAATTACTTTAATTAGATCTTCATCATAAAAAGGCCTTATATATTTTAAATATTTTTCCCGGATAATCATACTGCACCTCTTTTCATAATATATATTATACATTATAAATTAAAGCATGTCAATTTTGTACGATGTGGAGTACAAAATTGACATTTTTTATTATTTTGTACGATAGAACGTACAAAATATTTAATATCTTATATTTAGTAAATATAACCCACATGCTGGTACTGTTGAATAATGATAGATATTTTTTTCTTTTAATAACATTTCTTGTATATCTTTAGCATTTATTTTATTTTCACCAACTAATAATAAAGCTCCGACTAAATTTCGAACCATATGATTATAAAAAGTTTTACCTATAAATTTAATTGATAATAAATCTTTTTTCTTCTTGATTGATATATGATAGATTGAACTATCATAATTATTTCTAAACCCAGAAACAAATGCTTGATAGGAATTACTTCCAATTAAATATTTACTAGCTTTCTTCATCTTAGATATATTTAAATTTTTATTATAGTTTAAAAGATAATCTTTTTTGATTGGATCATAAGGACCTAGATTAATTAAATATTCATAGGTTTTTTCTTTAGTATCAAATCTTGAATGAAAATTATCATCTACTTCCCTGCAATAATTTATATAGATTGATTTATCAATTATCGAGTTAATAGCATTTTTTAATCTTTGAGGGGGAATACTAAATTGAAGTTTGAAATGAATTATTTGATTATAAGCATGGACTCCTCGGTCTGTTCTACCTGCTCCTTTAATAAGGGTATCTTTCTTATTAATAATAGTTAAGGCTTTTTCTAATTCTTTTTGAACGGTTTTTTCATTATTTAATCTTTGAAAACCATAAAATTTACTACCATCATATTTAATACTGGCCATATATTTCATTTTAAGCTCCGATATATATCTTTTAATAGTTCTTTATTATCTAATGTATAAGTTAATTTAGCTCCTTTATTATTAGCTGAATTAATAAATTTTATTATTTCTGGTAATTCAATTAAATTTTGTTTTAAAGCTGGAATTAAATCACCTTGATATTTAATAATTTGATTTTTAATAATAATTATTTTTTTAGTTATTTTATTAATAAATTTGATGTCAGTGCTTACTATTAAAAATTTGATGTCTTCAGATAGAGTAATATTTTTAATAAAATGCCAGATTAAATTATAATATTTAGGTGAAAATCCTTTTTCAAAATTATTTAAAATAATTATTCCCGGATTTGATATTACAGCTTTTATTAAAAGAATTAATTTTAATTCCCCAAATGATAATTCCGATAATTTTTTATTTAAAATATCATAATCTAAATTTAAAGCTTTAAGTGAATCTATTTCATTATTAATAAAAGTTTTTACTTTCATTTTTTTATCATAATTAAGATCATAATAATTATTTATTATAATTGGCAAGTCAGATTCATGACCATATAAAACCGTAATATTATTATTATTAAAATAACTATTATTAATTTTATTAACTGTCATTACTTCCATAAGTCCTCCACTAAATCTTTATTTTTATAATAAGTTTTTTTAGTTATATCATAATAATTAAGACCATTACTTATATTAATAATAAATGGTAAATCAAAACCAGTTTCTAATAATAATTTTTCGTTTTTTAAAGTGTTTTTATTCGTATCATAACTAATTACTTTAAATTTATTTAAAATAATAATATGGGTACCTAATAATAAATCTTCGGAATCAGTTGTTATATTTAGAATACTTATATTCTTTTCTTTAGCAATTTTTATTATTTTAATTTTTTCATTAATATTTAAATAAGTAAACAAATCATCAATTCCTAAAACTTTAGGATTAATAATAAGTAAAGATAATATTTTAATTAAAGCTTGTTCAGATTTATTTAAATATTCTATTTTCGATTCAATTAAATCATTTAATTCAAAATACTTGGTAAATTTATCTATTTTACGATAGGCGTTAGTTTTATTAGTACCTAATTTTTCTTGATAATATAATAGTTCTTCTTTAACATATTCAGTATTAAATTTAAAGTCATTAAATACAACCGCAACATTTTGCTTTTTATAACCTAAATCATATTCATGAATAGATATATCATCAATATAAATATTAGGGCTATATATTCTATTAATAAGCATTTTTAACAAGGTTGTTTTACCTGATGCCGGTAATCCGATTATGTTAATAAAATAAGTCAAGTTTATCTCCAAATTAAAATCTTTAAAGTTTATAGTTTTCATATGTCATCCCCCATCCTTATAATATCAAATATAAAAAAATAAATAAAGATATTTAACTTTATTTACTTAATTCAAATATTGCAGATTGTAATTGATTATCATTTTCTTTAGTTTTATTTTTCATAAATTCATCACTTAATATTACTTCGATGTCAGGTTTAATACCTACATTATCAATACATTCACCATTTGGCATTAACCATTTAGCACTAGTATATTTTATCATTGATCCATCTCCTAAATCTGATGTTTGTTGGACTTTTCCTTTTCCAAAAGATTTTTCACCAATTAAAGTTGCTCCATAACTGTATTTTAATGCTCCTGCTAATACTTCAGAAGCTGATGCAGAATTATTATTTATTAATACTCCAACTTTAAAATTTCGTTGTTCATCAGTTGAATCTTTATATGCTTTTGTGGATAATTTATCTTTTAAAGAATAAATAACTGCATCTTTTTTTAAAAATATTTCTGATATATGAGTTGCACCATTTAAATATCCCCCAGTATTATCTCTAACATCAATAATTAAACTATCGATTTTACTTTCTTCTAATTTTAATAAGTTACTTTTAAATTGTTCCCCAGCAGTTGCTGAGAATTTAGATAAAAGGATATAACCAATTTTTTTATTATTATTTTCAAATATTTCTGAATATATAACGGGAACATTTAAAGTTGATCTTTTTAATTCAAAGGTTAAAATTTGATCTATTCTTTGAACTTCAATTTTAACATTACCATCTTGATTTTCTCTTATTATATTTACAGCATCAGTTGCCGATTTTTCTTTTAATGATTCCCCATTTATAGTCTTAATAATATCGCCAGCTTTTAATCCCGCCTCTGCTGCTGGAGATTTATCAAATACCGTTATAATTACTATTGAGTTATCATCTTCTTGTCTTATTTCGACACCTATACCTTCATAAGTTCCATTAAGTGAATCTAATAAATATTCTTTACTATCTTCATTTAAATATGTTGTATAAGGGTCATCTAAATAAGTTACCATTCCTTTAATAGCAGCATCTATTAATCCTTCTTTATCTATTTTTTCACCATAATAATCATTTAAAATAGCATTATAAACATTTAAAAAAGTTTCAATATTTTTATCATTAGCTTTAATATGAATATTACGTTCTTTACTTTCCATATAAACAACATAACCAGTTGATAATCCCATAATTAAAGAAGCAACAAATGCTAATAATAGTACTTCCCATAATTTAAATGTTGGTTTATTTTTCTTCATTCTTATCATCTCCAATTTATGATAACATATTTTAATTAATTTAAAAAGGCATTATTTTAATGCCTTTTCCATCTTTTCAATTGATTCAAAATATTGCGATACTTTGCCATCTTTAATTAGAATTAATGCAGCTTCTTTAATAGCTACTTCTGATGCATTATTAGGTTTTTTATTAGATATTTCACTGATAACAAAACTATTAAAATTCAAGCTTAAATCAACAATATATACAGGTAAAGCATCTTCTTTATTTGAGTATGTATTATAAATTGATTCATAGCTTGCTGCATTATCAGCTTCTTTATTATAAGCTACAATATAATATTCTTTTAAAGGAAGATTAAATATATTACCTATTATAGTTTCTTTATAACTAATTTCTGGTACTTTATTTTCTTCTTTAGCTTTTTTCTTACTTAATGAAGATTCAGTAAAATAATATAAACCTATAACAACTAATATTATGATTGCCGTAATAATTAAAAGAGTTTTAATTTCACTAACATCTGTATTATTTCTTTTCATTTCAAACACCTGCATTTATTTTAACATAACCTAAAAAAAGAAGCAAATTATATTAATTAACATTTGCCAAAAAATAAACAATTATTATAATAATTTGACTTCTTCAATAATTCAGTATTTAAATATGCTAATCCTAATTCTTCAGTTAAAGTATCCTGACATGAAAATAAATTAGTTCCCAAAGCTAAACGTTCGCCTTCAATCTTTACTCCTAATGCTGCAAGCGTAGTAGGATAAATATCAAAGGTATTAAATTCTCTATTATTAGTACATTTAGTATTAACACTTAAATTAATAAAAGCATTATAAATTTT
>JAQVVC010000026.1 GCA_028699175.1 Bacilli bacterium
TTTGGAGACCGTTATTCTACCATTAGACCATACCCCTATTACTTGAATAACAAAATGATTATAGCATATCTCTTTATTAATTTAAAGTTTATTTTTGTATAGATTTTCTTTTTTAATATATCTTTTTATAGTACAATTATTATGGCAGGTGGTAATAATGTGGAAAAATAAAAAAATATTTATCTTAGGAATGGCGAGAAGTGGATATGAAGCAGCTAAACTACTTGCTAAAAAAAATAATCAAGTATTAATAACTGATATTAAAGAGCAAGATAAAAAGCACGTTGAAGAATTGAAAACTTTAGGAGTAGAATATGTAATTACAAGTGAACCAGAATTAATTTTAGACAATTCATATGATTTAGTTGTTAAAAATCCAGGGATTAATAAAGAGCATCCCGTGGTAAGGAAAGCTAAAGAATTAAATATTTCTGTTATAAATGAAGTGGAAGTAGCTTATCATTATTTACCTAAAGATATTACTATTATTGGTATAACTGGATCTAATGGTAAAACAACAACAACAACTATTATATATGAAATTTTAAAAGTGGCAGGTAAACCAGTTCACCTTGCTGGTAATATAGGCTTTCCTTTATGCTCATTTGTAAATCATATCAAAAAAGGTGATATTTTAGTAATTGAAATATCGAGTCATCAATTAGTTGATTTTGATAAATTTAAAACAAATATTGTGGTTTTGACTAATTTATCAGAAACGCATTTAGACTTTTTTAAAACTTATGATAATTATGTTAATAATAAAGGAAGAATATTTAATTTTCATACTTATAAAAATTTAGCAATTATTAATAAAGATAATAAGGATTCTTTATTATTAACTAGCAATATCGCTTCAAAAAAAATATATTTTTCAGTTAGTCAAAAAACTGATTGTTATCTAGATAACAAAAATATTTATTATAATAATGAAGAAATCATTAAATTAGAAAATATAAAAATTAAAGGAAATCATAATTATGAAAACATAATGGGAGCTATTATAGTAGTAAAACAGTTTGGTGTTGATAATAAAGATATAAATAAAGTACTTAAAAAATTTAGTGGAGTAGAACACCGAATAGAATATGTTAAAGAAATAAATAAGAGATTATTTTATAATGATTCTAAATCAACTAATGTTAAAGCTACCCAAATTGCTTTAAGGTCATTTGTAAGTCCAATTATATTAATATTAGGCGGTCTTGATCGAGGCCTTCCTTTTGATGATTTAGAACCGGATATGAAATATGTCAAAGAAATTATTTGTTATGGAGAAACTAAAAATATCATAAAAAAATTTGCTAATAAAATAAATATATCATGTAATGTAGTAGATAATTTAGAGCAAGCTGTTAATAAATCTTATGAATTATCACGCCCGAAAGATATAATTTTATTTAGTCCAGCTTGTGCTTCTTGGGATCAATATAATAATTTTGAAGAAAGAGGTAAGGAATTTAAAAAAGTGGTTGGTAAATTAAGAAAGTTATATTAAGAAATAAAGGAAAAATAAGAAGAAAATGACATCTTGTGTCATTTTTCTTAAGTAGAAAAATTTAGATTTCTTCTTTTCTTATTTCATATTTTTCAAAGCATATTCACAAGCTTGAACTACAAATTTTGAAAACGAAATATCTTTATCCTTAATCTGATTATCAATCTTTTTAATAAGATTTAAAGGAAATCTAACATTTTTATTTTGGGTTTCATTTTTATGAAAGTCTATTACGAATGCCAATATATTCTCCCTCCAATATTATAATATAAATATATTTATAAATATAATAAATAATATTTATTTTTTTGTGTTTTCTTTAATATTTTCTAAAGCATATTCACAAGCTTGAATTACAAATTTTGAAAACGAAATATTTTTTCCTATAATTTGACTTTCAATTTTAGTTATTAAATCTAACGGAAATCTGATTGTTTTGTTTACTGTTTCATTTTTAACTGTATTAATAATAAATGTCATCTGTTACCTCCCGTATATTTATATTATAACAAAAACAGAAAAAAATATACATCGCGAAATTTATGGCTTTATGTCTCACATTTTACAGGAATAAGTAGTATATGTAAATATAATGTATAATAGTGAAAAAAGATATTATAACATTTATTTTTTCATTTGCTTTTTATAATATCAATATTATATTTCCTGATTATATAGTTCAACAAGTAATTCTTGTTTTCTTTATAAAAAAGGACTTAATATTAAATATATGTAGTATAATAATCTAATGAGGAGGAAATACGTCATGTTAGAAATAAAAAAAGTATCAAAATTATATAAAACTGATGATTTTAATCAAAAAGCTTTAAATGAAGTTAGTGTTTGTTTTAGAAAAAATGAATTTGTTTCTATTTTAGGTCCATCTGGGTCTGGAAAAACAACTCTTTTAAATATCATAGGAGGACTTGATCAATATACATCTGGAGATTTAATTATTAATGAAATTAGTACTAAATATTTTAAAGATAAAGATTGGGATACATATCGTAATCATAGAGTAGGGTTTGTTTTTCAAAGTTATAATTTAATTCATCATCAATCTATTTTAGCTAATGTTGAACTTGCTTTGACTTTATCAGGTATAATTAAATCAGAAAGAAGAAAAAGAGCCATTAAAGCTTTAAAAGAAGTGGGTCTTAAAGATCATATGAATAAAAGACCTAACCAATTATCTGGTGGTCAAATGCAAAGAGTTGCGATTGCTAGAGCTTTAGTTAATAATCCTGATATATTACTTGCTGATGAACCTACTGGAGCGCTTGATTCTGAAACTAGTAAACAAATTATGGAAATATTAAAAAATATTGCTAAAGAAAAATTAGTTATTATGGTAACACATAATTCCGAAATCGCAAAAGGGTATTCTACTAGAATAATAAAATTACAAGATGGTAAGATTACTGATGATTCAAATTATTATGATGGAGAATCAGATACAAAAGAAAGTGCTGATGATACAAATAAAAAATTTAAAAAGAAAAGTATGAGTTTTAAAACCGCTTTAGCTTTATCGTTAAATAATTTGTTAACTAAAAAATGGCGAACTATTTTAACCGCATCAGCAGGAAGTGTTGGTATAATAGGTATTGCACTTATATTATCTTTATCAAATGGAGTAAATAATTATATTGAAAGAATGGAACAGGAAACTTTATCTTCTTATCCTCTTCAAATTGAAGCTAGTACAATGGATTTCACGTCTATGATTCAAAATATTACTGAATTTGAAGATATTATATGTGATAGTAATAAAATTTGCACAACCGATGATATTTCAATAAGCCCAGCTGTTCAACTTGAATCAGCTAAAGCAAGCAATAACCTAGTCGAATTTAAAAAATATTTAGATAATAAAGGTGGAAATATAAATGATTATGTTACTGATATTCAATATCGATACAATATAGATTTACAAATATATAGTAAAAATATTGATGATATAATTAGGGTTCATCCTAATAGCTTTAGTACAAATCCATTTTTAGAAGCTCCTAAAAAACAAATAGAACTAGTGGGAGTTAATATGAACAATAGTGAATATTCTTCTAACGTTTTTCGTGAATTAATTGGAAATAATAAATTACTAGAAAGTCAATATTCAATATTATCAGGAAGATTACCTAATAAATATAATGAGTTAGTACTTATTGTTGATGAAAATAATTCTATACCTATGTCGTTAATATATTCACTTAATATTAAAGATCGAAAAGAAATAAATGAAATATTAGAAAAGGCTAAAGAAGGGGAAAAAATAGATATTAAAAGTCTTAATTATTCTTATAACGATTTTATTGGTCTTGAATATAGTTTAGTATTAAATCCTACTGTTTTTGTTAAAGAAAATGGTAACTGGATAGATAAAAGTAATAATAAATCTTTTATGAAAGATAAAATCAATAATGGGATTAATTTATCAATAGTTGGAGTAATTAAAGTAAGTGATGATGCTATCGAAGCATCTAGCGGATATGTAGGTTATACTCATAATTTAACCAAATATGTGATTAATGAAATCTCTAATACTGAAATTGCTAAAGAGCAGTTAAAAAATCCTAGTATAGATATTTTAACTGGTTTAAAATTTGATGGGGTAATTAATTCTTATGATAAAACAAGACAAAAGTTAGGTATTGCAGATTTAGAAAGACCTATAGGGATTAATATATATCCTAATGGTTTTGAATCTAAAGAAAAGGTTGAAAATATAATAACTGATTATAATAAAATTCAAGAAGACAATAATAATTCAGAAAATATTATAACTTATACTGATTATATTGGGATATTATTATCTTCAGTAACTAGTGCTATAAATATAATTACTTATGTTTTAATTGCATTTGTTGCTGTGTCGTTAGTTGTTTCTAGTATTATGATTGCGATAATTACCTATGTTTCTGTTCTAGAAAGAACTAAAGAAATAGGAATATTAAGATCTATTGGGGCTTCTAAAAAAGATATTTCTAGAGTATTTAGAGCCGAAACTGTAATTGAAGGTTTTGTTGCTGGTATTTTAGGAATCTTAATTACTTTATTATTATCTTTACCTATTAATAAGATTATTTATAATGTTTTAGATGTTAATAATATAGCTAGTTTGCCGTTATTAGGAGGTATTTCTCTTATAATTATAAGTGTCTTATTAAATTTAATAGCGGGTTTAATACCAGCCAGAATAGCTAGTAAAAAAGATCCTGTTGAGTGCCTTAGAGCTGAATAAGCTCTTTTTTTGATTTATTTTATAAATAATAGTAATATATTGATAAGGTGATTATATGAAAACAGCATTAATTACAGGAGCAAGTAGTGGTATTGGAAAAGATATGGCTCTTTATCTAAATAATTTAAATTATGAGCTTATCTTAGTAGGTAGAAATAAAGAAAAATTAAATGAATTAAAAAAAAGATGTTCTAATGCAACAGTTATAATATGTGATTTATCAAGTAAAGAAGAAGTATATAAATTATATTTAAAAACTAAGAAGTTAAATATCGACTTATTAATTAACAATGCTGGATTTGGTTTATTTGGTTTTTTTAATGAAACTGATTTAGAAACGGAATTAAAAATGATAAATGTTAATATAGTAGCTACACATATATTAACTAAATTATTTTTAAAAGATTTTATTAAAAAAGATCAAGGATATATCTTAAATGTATCTTCAAGTGCTGGTTTTATGCCGGGACCATATTTAAATACTTATTATGCTACTAAAAATTATATTTTAAAATTGACTTTAGCTCTTTATGAAGAATTGAAAAAACAAAAAAGTAATGTTAAAGTTAGTGTGTTATGTCCTGGACCTGTTAATACTAATTTTAATAATGTAGCCGGAGGAAGTTTTAATGTTAAAGGTCTTAGTTCAGAATATGTAGCTAAATATGCTCTTGATCAAGTTTTTAAAAATAAACTTATTATTATTCCGACCTTTAAAATGAGAATGGGTATATTCTTAACTAGACTAATACCAATCAAGTTATTATTAAAAATTACTTATATTATTCAAAAGAATAAGTTTAGATAGTTTACATCAATAATTAGGAAATATATTTTAACATTTTAGTAATATGATATAATTATAAAGGAGCGATGCTATGTTTGTAGATGTTTTCAAAACAATTATCCTAGGTATTATCGAAGGTATTACCGAGTGGTTACCTATTAGTAGTACTGGTCATATGATTATAGCTGAAGAATTTTTAAAGCTTGAAGTTAGTCCAGAATTTTGGAAAATGTTCTTAGTTGTAATTCAATTAGGAGCAATATTAGCTATTGTTGTATTATTTTTTAAAAATTTATTTCCATGGGGATTTAATAAAACTAAAAAAGAGACCAAAGATACTTTTAATTTATGGTATAAAATAATAATAGGATGTCTTCCTGCAGCATTAATAGGGATTCCTTTAAGTGATAAAATTGATGAGTTGTTTTTTAATCCAGGAACAGTAGCTTTGATGTTAATAATTTACGGTATATTATTTATTATTGTAGAAAATAAACAAAAAAATAAAAAATATCGGGTAAAGGAAGTTAATAAGATTACTTATAAAGATGCCATTTTAGTGGGATTATTTCAAGTATTATCATTAATACCAGGTACTAGTCGTAGTGGTGCTACAATATTAGGGGGATTAATAATAGGACTTGACAGAACTGTTGCAGCTAGTTATACTTTTTACTTAGCAGTTCCTGTTATGTTAGGAGCTTCGCTCATTAAAATATTGGAATTTGGTTTTGTATTTAGTAGTTTTGAAATAATTATCTTAATTGTAGGTACATTAACAGCATTTATAGTATCTATTTTAACTATTAAATTATTATTAAAATATATTAAGAAAAATGATTTTAAAGTATTTGGGTATTATCGAATCTTATTAGGATTGGTAGTAATACTATATTTTCTTTTAAAATAGAGTGGTGATTTAGGATGAAACAAAATATTATAATGATTATTATATTAGTAATATTATTTTTATTTGGATTATTAATATATGATTTTAGTGATGAATTAGATAAAACCGTAAGTGATTATAATTGGTATCGAATTGAAAATAATAAGTTAACAGCCATCAGTTTTAAGGATCAAGTTTTTTCTTATTATTATGTTGAAAATAAAAATCCAGTAAGTTTATTTGAATTATGTACTTCTTTTAGATATAACCGTAGTATTAAGGTAATTAAATTAAATTGTAATATAAAAGAAAATAAACTATATATTGCAGATGTTGATGATAAAAAATTAACGATAACTATTAATGGGGTTGAAAATATTTTTTATAGAAGCAAGCCAGAAGCAATAAAAGCTGATTTTATAAAGCAAAATAATTTAAATGAAGAGCAATATGAAAATTTAATGAATACTTCTTTATCAGATTTTAATATTACAACTGCTAATGAAGTAGTAAATATGTATCAAGTTAAGAATAACCAATTAGTTGCTTTTGTAACCAAAGAACTTACAATTCAAAATGCTTTAAATTTTAGGGCTTTACATAATTTTATTAGTAATACTAATACTGATGTTTTTGTAATAGATATTGATTCTTTATCTGCAAGTGAAATAGAAAAGTTTAGTAAAATAAATATAAAAATAAACGAAATAATTAAACAAGCTCCAAATTCAATTTCAATATATAATATTGGAAATAAAAAACATGAATTAATTACTGGAATTGAAGTAAAAGCGTTTAGTGAAATAGATGGTTATCAAATAAAGGAAGTTTATAGTGAAACTAATTAATCTACAATATATTATATTATTTACAGGTTTAATTTTATCAGTGACTAGTTTTTTTATGATTGGTGATTTTATGAATAAAATAAATCATCGAAATAAAGAAATAATAGTACTTAATCAAGACAATAAAAAATCAGTAAGTGAATTTCAAACTACCAATATAACGACAACAGTACCATTAACAACAACGACAAAACAAACAACCACTAAAAAAGTAATTATAACAACAAAAACAATTCCAACTACTAATAAATTAGAAGAAATTATTTTTGATGGATTAACTGAAAGTGAGTTAACAACTAAATTAAATAAAAATTTAAATAATATTTTAGATAATACTGGCTTTTATTTTAGTGCCTATACTAAAAAAACTGGGCTTGATCCTTATTTAGCTGTTGCAATTATACTTCAAGAAACAGGTTGTAAATGGAAATGCTCCTCAATAACAACTGATTGTAATAATGTTGGCGGAATAAAAGGAACTCCTTCATGTAATGGTGGCCCTTATAAAAGATATGAAACTATTGAAGAAGGAATAAATAGCTATCTTGATATTATTAATAATAATTACTATCGTAAAGGATTAAATACACCTGAGCTAATGAATCCAAAATACGCTTCTAGTAATGAATGGAGTATAGCTGTTAATAAGTATATTAATACAATTAGAGAAAGCTAATTGTATTTTTTATCTTATTTTGTTACTATTAATAATAGGTAGGTGCAAAATATGAAATATAAGTGTAAAATATGTGGATTTATTCATGAAGGAGAAATGCCTGATGGTTATTATTGCCCTTTGTGTAAGGCAACAATATTTGATTTTGAAATAATAGAAAAAGAACCAGAAAAAAGTAATAATAAAGAAAAAAAGAAATCAGAATAAATGATTTCTTTTTATTATAAAATATTTTCTTTATTAAAACCTAGTTTGTTTTTAGCAACATATATGGGTCTTTTTTTACATTCTAAATAAGTCTTAGCAATGTATTCTCCAAGAATACCAATTGCCATTAATTGTATACCTCCTAATAAAAGAATAAGACTTATTAATGAAGCGTATCCAGGAACTTCAATTCCAGTAATAAATGTTTGAATTAAAATAATAATTAAATATATAAAAGCTCCAAGAGCAAAGATAAGTCCAATTACTGTTGCTATCCTTAGTGGTTTAATACTAAAATTTATTATGCCATTAAAAGCATATTTAAATTGATTAATTATATTAAAAGATGATTTACCGCTATTTCTTTTTTCAACTAGATATTCCATATAATAAGTGTTAAAGCCTACCCAAGAAAAAATTCCTTTTGAAAAGCGATTATTTTCTGCTAATAAACAGATTGATTCAACAACATAACTTCTAAACATTCTAAAATCAGAAGCCCCTTTAACAAAATTTGTATCACTTATTTTATTAATAAAAGAATAAAACATTCCTTTTAAAAGTTTATTTATAATATTTTCTTTATTACGAGTTTTGTTTACCATTGCAATTTGATCATATTCGGGATTATTATCAAGAAAATTCATCATATCAAGTAAATGCTTAGGATTTTGTTGACAATCTCCATCTATAATTACAGTATACTCAGCATTTGCGTAAGTTAAGCCAGAATGAATAGCAGCATCTTTTCCAAAGTTACGGCTAAAATTAATAACTCTAACATGAATAGGATCTTTTTCATAAATATCTTTTAATTTTTGATAAGTTTTATCTTTAGAACCATCATTAATAAATATTAATTCATAATCAACATCATCTAAAGTTTTAGTTAATAATTTGTGAAGTAGCTCAACATTTCCTTCTTCATTGTACATTGGAATAACAACATTTAATTTCATACTAATATTTAATCTAATAAAAATTAGATTTCCTTTCTTTATACCTATTTAAATTATACCATATATTTATTTATGTTTTAATAGAAAAAAATTTAAAATTAATAAAGTGATGTGATATAATAAACATTATGAAAGAGGTATTAATTATGAGTAAAACGAAGTATTATTTACGAATAATTACTGGAGTGAGATTCAAACGATTAAAAAATGTTATTGATGATGTAGCTAAAAAGACAAATAAAAATAAATTTCAAATTTTTTTAGATATGATTAATTGTGGGGTAAGGTATGGTGCCGGATTTCATGATTATAATATATTTGCTTTTTATAATATGAATCATAAACAAAGAAAAACGTATGTAACTAGAGTTATTAATAAAAAGGTTATTTCTTTGTGTAATAATCCAAAATTTTCTTATATTTTTGATAACAAGAATATTTTTAATGACCGTTTTAAAAAATATTTAAATCGGGAATTTTTAGATATAGCTAAAATAGATTTTAATGATTTTAAAAAATTTATGAAAAATAAAGAAATAATATTTGCTAAACCAAATATTGGTGAAAGTGGCAAAGGAATTGAAAAATTAAATAAAAAAAATTTTAAAGATTTAAAAGAAATGTTTTATTATGTTAATAATCCTGATAAAAATTTTGGGGTTATTGAAGAATTAATTATTCAACATCAATCTTTAAATAAATTATATCCTTTAGCAATTAATTCATTAAGAATTGTGACTATTGTTGTAGATGAAAAACCTCATATTATATATGCAGTATGTAAAATGGGTAATGAAGGTAAGTTTGTTGATAATATCGAAAACTCAGGTATATTTTGTCCAATTGATCTTAATACTGGTAAATTAAATGGTGTTGCTAGAAGTTCAAAATTAATAAATTATGCCAAGCATCCTTATACAGGAGTCGAGTTGAAAGGATTCCAATTACCGTATATTAAAGAGGCTATAGAACTAGTAAAAAAAGCTGCTTTAGAAATTCAAGAAATAAAATATATAGGTTGGGATGTAGCTATTACTGAAAACGGTCCATGCATAATAGAAGGAAATGATTATCCTGGATATGATTTTTGGCAATTACCAGAACATACACCAGATAAAATTGGATTACGGCCATATTATAAAAAAATACTACCTGATTTATAAATCGATTTAAAAAAGATAAAAATTTTATCTTTTTTTATCTTTATTTACTTTATTATTAATTAAGTTTAATTCTTTTATAACAGTTATTAAAATATTTATTCCTTTATCTAAAAGTTCTTCTTCAATTAATAAGGAAGGCATTAATTTAATTACTGAGTTATTTCTTCCGGCTTTTTCAATAACTAATCCTTGATTAAAGCATTCTCTACTAATATTAGATGCTAGCTGTTCGTCTTTAACATCTATACCCCAAATAAAACCAATGCCTCTTAAGTCAAATCTAGGATAATTAGCTAAAAAAGTTTTAAGTTTTTCTTCAATTTTATTTGATAAATTAGCAACTCTATCTTGGATATTATCATTTGTAACTAGTTCTAGACCAGCTTTAGCGCCAACCATTGCTAATTGATTCCCTCTAAATGTGCCATTATGCT
This sequence comes from Bacilli bacterium, assembly GCA_028699175.1. Taxonomy (GTDB): domain Bacteria; phylum Bacillota_I; class Bacilli_A; order RF39; family UBA660; genus DUUS01. The sequence goes on from JAQVVC010000026.1 coordinate 10,706, forward strand.
CACCAGGAGCCCATATATCTAGTTCTGGTTTTAATAAAGTAACTGCAAATGGTAAACCATATCCTCCAAGAGATTTTGATAAGCATACAATATCAGGAATGATATCTGCTCTTTCAAAAGAAAAATAATTTCCGCTTCTTCCACATCCGACTTGGATATCATCAACAATTAATAACATATCAAACTTATCACATATATTTCTTAAACCTTTTAAGTATTCATTGGATAAAACATATACGCCACCTTCAGCTTGAGTGGTTTCAATTATAATTGCTGCGGGTTTATCTATTCCTGAGTGATCATCACTCAATATAATATCTAAATAATTAATCATATCAACATCTGGAAACATATATGGAGTAGGGATATGAGTAACATTATTAAGAGAAACGCCAGCTCCTTTTCGACTTACAATGTCGGTTGTAAGTGCTAATGAACCTAAACTCATGCCATGAAATCCACCCATTAAAGCTAAAATATTATTTCTTTTTTTAACTTTACGTGCTAATTTTAGTGCTGCTTCAACTGAGTTAGTGCCAGTTGGGCCTGTAAATTGAATTTTATAATTATATCCTTTTGGTTCTAATAATTTTTTTTCAAAATATTCAATAAATTCTTTCTTAGCAGTTGTATACATATCAAGTGAATGCACTATACCATCTTTATTTAAATATTCAATAATTTTAGATTTAATATAATCATTATTATGACCATAATTAAGTGCACCTGCGCCACAAAAGAAATCTATATATTCTTTACCATCGGTATCTTTCATTATTGATCCTTTGGCATAATTAAATTCTTTCGGAAATGACCTACAATAAGACCTTACCTCTGATTCATATTTTTTAAATACTTCTTCCATAAATCCGTCCTTCTCAATAAATAGGATATCATTTATTTAATTAGTTTACAATCTATTTTTTTTATC
>JAQVVC010000027.1 GCA_028699175.1 Bacilli bacterium
ACTGCTCCATCCCGCGATATTAAATTGGCGGAGAAAAAGGGATTCGAACCCCTGCGCCGTTGCCGACCTTCTGGTTTTCAAGACCAGCCCCTTCAACCAGACTTGGGTATTTCTCCGTAATTCCTACTAAGGAACATATAAATTATAACATATTCAATCTTTTATAGTCAATAAAAAGCCATCTTTTTATTGACTATAGTTAAAATATATGTAAAAAGAGCTAAAGCTCTTTATTAACAATTGGTGTTCTGTGTGCGGCTCGAACGCACGACCCTTTGATTAAAAGTCAAATGCTCTACCTACTGAGCTAACAGAACAATTTTTTTGGTTGCCCCGGAAGGGTTCGAACCGTCGAATGTCAGAGTCAAAGTCTGATGCCTTACCACTTGGCTACGGGGCAAAATAAAGTGGTGGAGAGACATAGATTTGAACTATGGAACCCGAAGGAACAGATTTACAGTCTGCCGCGTTTGACCACTTCGCTACCTCTCCACAAATGGTGCCGACAGAGAGAGTCGAACTCCCAACCTACTGATTACAAGTCAGTTGCGCTACCAATTACGCTATGTCGGCATTAAATGGTGGGCGATGTAGGACTCGAACCTACGACCCCCTGCTTGTAAGGCAGGTGCTCTAACCAACTGAGCTAATCGCCCGACATAAAATATGGTGCCCGAGGCCAGACTTGAACTGGCACAAGGTTTAATCCTCGCAGGATTTTAAGTCCTGTGCGTCTACCTATTCCGCCACTCGGGCAGGCACTTTGTCTTAAATAAATTAAGACTATTAGAGTATAACCTATTTTTTTTAGTTTATCAAGACTTTTTAGTTTTTTTAACTTGAAATTAACATGTTTTTTATTACTATTTATCTAATTCTTCTAACTTCTCTGTCGTCCATTCTTTTAATTTTTCATGTAAAGGTAAAAATCCCCTTATTGATTCTTTTACTAATGCTTTTTCATCATTATATTTGTAATTTATATTTTTGATTGATAATATTAATTGTTTTTCTTTTTCATTAACATCTAATATATATACATATATATTATCACCAATATTTACATATTTATTAGGATTAGTCACATATCCTTGCGTTATTTCTGAAATGTGAATTAAACCATTATATTCATTATCTAAACTAATAAATATCCCATATTCTTCAATTCCAGTTACTTTTCCTTCTACAATATCACCTTTTTTATACATTTTAAAGCTCCTCTAATATTATTATATCATGTAATATACTTTACTAAATAATTAATTTTTTGTATAATTTAGATAGGTGATAAAAATGGAAAATAAAATAAAAGAAGTTATAGAAAAAATGAGACCTTATATGAATAGCCATGGCGGAAATATTGACTTTGTTAAATATGAAGATGACATTGTCTATATCAAATTAACTGGATTATGTAGTTCATGCCCTCATCAAAATGAAACATTACAAAATGGTTTATTAAGAGCTCTTCAAGCAGAAGTTCCTAAAATAAAAGAGCTTATCGTAGTAGATTTATAGTTCTTTTTCTTATCCAATCGATATTAAGAATTGGATATTTTTTTTGTAATAAATCATAAATTTTTATTATTAAATTTTCAAAATCATAACATAAATTAATAATAAATATTAATTCATCTTCATCTTTATCATTTAAAATGATTTCATCAAAGATATCAAAATAATATGTAGGATATAATAATCTAGCTAATAATAAATTGGCACTAGATTCAGTATAATTAAAACTTTTTATATATTCTAAATAATATTCATCCTCTTTTTTTTCACAAAAAAAAGAATTTTTTATATACTCAACTATATTTCTTATAAATACATCAGATAACATATTACCAGGATTAAAATAATCCCCTTTTTTAATTGGAACATTCATTCGATAATGTTGGATAATACTTTCATTTTCATTAATATTTTTATACTTATTAGCTATAGATATAGCATTTTCAGCAAGACCTATATAATAATAGATGCTTTCTAAAACAATTCTTTTGTCTTGAGCTAATTCATTTATTTGAATTTCATAATAATCAATTCTTTCGCTCCATAGTTTTCCCCAGTTAACATCGGATTTACTAGAAATATATATTTGCTCTTCAAATTTTAATATTTCTTTATCATTACCATTTATTTGAAAAAGAATATATTCTTTATTATCAAAATTACTTACAGGATTATTATCTTTATTTAATATAATAATATAAAACCCAATATTATTTTTCATTAATTTCTCATAAATATCTAAAATATGACTTTTAGGTAAAATTAATTCAATTAATAAAAATTTATAACCATTAATAGCAAAATAAAACCCGTTATACATCTTATTTAACTCATTAGGATATAAATTGTAATAATAATTAATTATATTTTCCATACTTAATAATATGAAAAAAGCTTAAGTATTATACTTAAGCTGCTAGACCTTTATTTTGTTCTTGTTCATCAAATATGTTAGGTGATCCAGGTTTTACACTAAAAGGAGATATTTCTTCTATGTTCTCTGTAATTAATGGTTCTTTTTGAACATCAATTACAGGTTCTTCTTTATTTTCTAATGGTTTTTCTACTTGAGGTATTTCATTACCAACCTTATCTTCTTTAGATATTTGATATATATTAGATAATCTAATTACATCTTCGCCAATCGAATCAAGATCCCCTTGAAGTTTTGTAATTTTATTTATAATTCCTAAAACATAATCATTTCCAATATTATCTAAATTGTTTTCTTGCTGAGGTTGATCTTGAACTGATTCTATATTAATATTTTCTTGTTTTATTGAAGTATCAGCAGGTGCTGCTTTTGCTTCCTCCTGAATTTTCGGTTCTATAAGTTCTTTTGCAAGTAATTCAGCCGGAGTTGAAATATTAGATTCAATAGATTGGATTGGTTCTTCCTTTATAACCGGGTTTTGAATAATATCCTTTTTTATTACTGATTCATACTCCTCTTTAAATTTTACTTTTTTAGGGTCATCAATTGCAAGTACATTTGGCTCTTTAATGTTTATAACATTTTCCAATTTATATACCTCTATATCAATATATCTTATATTCGTATTGTTATTGCTTGTTAAAATAGATTTCATTACATTTTTTAAATTAATCCATTCTTGTTCGGATATTTTTTCTCCAACACTAACAGGGCTGTTTGCTTCCATTATTTCAGCAACATACATTTTAATTAAGTTGTTTTCAACAACTTCATTTTTAGTATAAAAAAGATATTTTTTTCCAATATTAATTAATTCAAAAGAACTAATAAGTTCGGCTGGAATAATTTCACCACTAGACAATTTAATTTGAATGTTATTCATATTATTACCTCACTATTCTATTACAAGCATATCATAAAAAAAAGGCTTATTCAACAACTTTTTCAATTATAAAGTATCTACATTCATAAGCACAATTATCTTTTAAATAAGTTTCATAATTTTTAAAATTATTTATGTCAGTACAATTTTTATTTTCTGGTTTATAAAATCCTTTTAATCTAACTTTACCATATGACCAATCGCCTAAAATATAATCATAAGGATAAAAATACTCCGTATATTTTTCTTTTAAAGCTTCTAAATCAAATCCGTCACGATAATTTATTATTAATTTATATTTATAATCCTCTAATATAAGTTCTTGCATATTAACTCCTTAAAAATGAAAACGCGATTAATAAACCTATCATTATTTCAGTAGCCATAATACTTAATAATACTATGGTATCAACAAATCCACTACCACTTGATAAGACAAGTTTCCTAGGATCAAATTTAGGTTTATCGCCTTCAGCATTTACTTCTTCTTTTTTGATTGTTTCATTTATTTCATTTATTTTGATATTTGATAATTTTTTAACCTCATCAATAGATAATCCGTATTTTTGATAAATTTCCGGCGATAACAATTCAGGCTCAATAGTTTCTAAACTTATATCGCCTTTTAATTGAAATCTTTTTCTTCTCCAAAGGCCAGGTATAAAAGTTTTATCTTCAACAATTAAATCTTGTATTTTAACTATGTCTTCTCCTTCAACTGGATCAAAAAATTTATTATATTTATCTATTTCAGCTTCAGTTATTTTATGGAAATTACTTTTAAGTAATACCATATTAATCATAATAGTTTCAATTTGCGTAGGTAATTTTGTTTTTGATTCTTCATGCAAAGTATTTAACCAGCTATCATAATCTCCCATATATTTAATAAACATTTCCATCTCTGATTCTTTTAAACCATATAACAAAAGATTTTTTTTAAAACTCTCTTCTTTTCCTAATTTAAAAGGATTAATAACATTTATTTCTCCATATACTAAAACAAGTATTTGGACAACAGAAAATTCGAAGATATGTATTTTATCAATTTCTTTATCTTCAATATAATTTAAATAATTAATAATTCCATTATGAATTGCATTGTTTATAAATACTTTCATAGTAATTACCATCCTACTATTAATATATCACAAAAATAAATAACATACTATATTATTTTAAATTGATTACATCACTTTTACTTTCTATAATACCATTATAAAACTGAGGTATTTTTCCTTGAATAACTTTAGAAGCTACTAACATATCAAAATTATATTCAATTTGTTCTGAACTAGCTGGATATAATAAGCTTTCTTTAATATAGATAGTAATATATAGATTCACTAATAAACTATTAATACCATAACTAGTTACCTTTGTATAAAGATCCCCTCTTACATTTTCAAGTAAATTTACTTTAACAAATATTTTAGGGCCTAAATTCATTAATAAGATATTATCAGACCAAGAATAATAAGGCACTTTTAATATTAAATTATCATTAAATACTATGGCAGGTGAATATAGTTTCCCGTTTTTTAAATCTATTACATCTTTTTCAATTTGTTCTTTAATATTTAATATTACCTCATAAGCTTTATCTAATTTAAAATCAATATGAGTAATAACATCTTCTTTATCTTTATTTATAACAATTAATTCTTCCATTGAAACTGTTACTAAGTTTTCTTTAGTTAAATGTTTTATTACAATATTATTTGTTATTTCTTTTAATTCTTTTTTAGCACTTTTTTCAATTGTATTATTAAATCTAGTAAAAAATATCATGAGAAAAATGATGGTATTAATTACAATAGCTATTATTATTATAAAGATAATCCTCTTTTTTTTTATATTAATTCTCTTTTTATATTTTACTCTCTTCATATTTAAGTATATGATAAAAAAAGAGCTATATTAAAATAGTTCTAAATTTAAATAATCATTTAATAAAAATACTATTAAAGCAATAATTATAATAATAAAGATAAATACTAATAATTTTATTAATATCGAATTTGATTTTATATCCTTTTGAATTTCTTTAAAATCTTCATAATCTTTATCTTGGATTTTCATATTGCCAGTAAAAAAAGTGTTTTCCGTAGTAAATGAGTCTATTTGTTTCGTTTGATTTAAATCAAGTAAATCAGCGGCTTCATTTTTAGCTTTTTCTTGATTTTCGATTTCTATCTGCGTAATAGTATTAATTAAAGACATTAATTCTTTTTCATCATCAAATTTCTTAATATCTGATTTCGGGTTAATATTTAAATTCTCTAATATATCATTATTAGTATTATTAATTTTTTTTAATCTGTCTTGTAAATAATTAACTGATTGTTCTGATTTGGCTTTAGCAATTATTTCGTTTATATCATATTCTTTAGTGTCAAATAGATCATCTTCTTCTTTAACTTCTTCAGTCTCATAATCTAAAGCAATCGATTTTCTTCTAGGCATATTATCTCGATATTTTTTATCAAGCATTTCCCTAATTTTATCAATATCAATATTTTTACTATCGGTTTTTAAAACTGATATATTAGAGTTTAAATCTATCTTACTATAATTTTCAATTTCATTATTTTGATATAAATTAGCTTTTAATTCCGTTCTTTTTTTATAATCGGGAGTATCAAATTCATACTTATCCATTCGCGAATTCATAAAATCACCACTCTGACTTTATAATATCATAAAATGTAAACAAATGGAATATATCTTGATTTCTTTACACAAAAGTCGCTATAATATTTATGGAGGATTTATGAAGAAAGTTGAAATAATAAAAGACTCTTGCATATCTTGTGGATTATGCATCCAAATGAATAACGAAGTGTTTAATTATGATGATAATGGTAAAAGTGATGTAGTTAAACAAACAGTTAATGATGATGTTATTAATATTGCAAGTATGTGTCCAACTGGAGCAATCATTATAACTGAATAATAAAAAAGGATTTTTTAATCCTTTTTAATTTTCTTCTAAATAATTAGCACTTTTATGAGGTTCTTCTAATAACAAATTAGGGTAATTTTGTTGCCTTAAGGCTTCATAAAGCATTATAGCAACACAATTCGATAAATTTAAAGCCCTAACTTTATCAGTAGTAGGAATTCTCATGCATTTATCTAGAAAAGATCTTAATATTTCTTTAGGGATACCAGTTGTTTCTTTTCCAAAGATAAAATAAATATTATCTTCTTTATCACTATAATCAAAACTAGTATGTGGTTTTTTTCCATATCTAGTTAAAAAATAATACTTACCTTTATTTTGTTTAAAAAAGTCATCAATATTTTCATAGATATTATAAGAACAATCTTTAATATAATTGACCCCACTTCTTTTAATGCTTTTTTCATCTAAACTAAACCCTAATGGTTTAATTAAATGAAGTTTCGTGTTAGTAGCAACACAGGTTCTCATTATATTTCCGGTATTCCCTGGAATAAGTGGTTCATGAAGGACTATGTTTATCATATTTCGCTAATTATTTCATATTTTTCTAATAATTGGGTAAATCTACCGACATCAATTTGCGAATTTTTACTATCTATTATATCTATTACTTTATTATCTTTAAAATAAATTATAGCAGGTACATTGCTAATCTTAATATCTTTTAATCCTAAAATTTTATTTAATTTATCAATATAATTTTCATTTTCCATTAAATCATTAATATTTAAATAAACCATATTATCAATTAAATCATTATCTCTTAATACTTTTTTTAATTTTACTTCCAAATCTCTAATATTTGAATCACCTGTATAACTAATATATAAAAACGTATCACTACTAAATTCAAGCATGGCATTTTGGATTTCGTTATATTGAATATTAGCAACATGTTTAGAAATATAACTATTATTTATTTGGTTTTCTAAATAATGACGATAAAGATTACTAGCTGCAACTGTGATTAAAATAATTCCCAATAATAATAAAAATAATTGGATATATTTTTTTTGATATTCTTTTTTATTCATTATTTTTTCACTCTTCCTTTACTATTAAAAGTATATCATATTATAAAATAAAAATGAAGAAATTATTCTTCATTAATATCCCATTTTCTTATATTTATCATGTAATTCTTTAAATCGAGCAAAGTGGACTATTTCTCTTTGTCTTAAAAATAATAATGGATTAATTAAATCAGGGTCTTCGGTCATATCAATTAAATTCTCATAAGTTGACCTTGCTTTTTCTTCGGCCGCCATATCTTCTGCTAAGTCCGTAATGGGATCTCCCATTGACTGTAAAGATCCTGCAGTAAAGGGATTCCCAAAACTGTCACTGGGATATATTGCTTTACCATGTTCAACGTAATTTGCAGTTAAACCATGTTGTTTTAATTCATCTAAAGAAGCATCTTTTAATAATTGAGAAACCATGGTACATACCATTTCACAATGACCCATTTCTTCTGTGGCTATATCATTTAATAAGGCAGCCCCTTCTGGGGTAGGCATAGTAAATTTATGGCAAAAATATCTTAAAAAGGCTCCTAATTCACCGTTTGGACCTCCAAACTGAGTTATAATTAATTTAGCCATTGCTATATCTTTTTTCTTTATATCAACTGGGTATGGTAGTTTTTTATCATATTTATACATCTTTTACCTCCCATGGCCATGGCTTTTTATACCAAGTAAAATTTTGACCCATATCATGACATAACTCTAATACATCATAATTTTCTGAATATGTTTTAGTTAAATTTTCTAATTCAGATATATAGTTTTTAAATAAGTGAAAAGTTTCTTGATCTTCTGGATGGATATCTAAATATAGATTTAAATCATTAACCGCTAAACATAATGACTGAATTTTTAATAATAAAGAACCTTTTTGACTATCAGATTTTAGTTCTCTAGGTTTATAATTTTTATAAGGGCTATATAAATCATAAAATAAATTGCCTATAGTTAATCCTTCAATTGGGGTTAAAATTCCATTATCCTTCTTCAAATTAAAGTAATCTTTTAATAAAAATTCATCTACATACTCTTTGTACATTTTATCTCCTCCATTTTATAATATGTAAAACGCCCTTTTTGATAAGGGCGTTTTCATTACATCTATTATTTATCATTTTTTTATTTTACTTATCAAAGTATAAATGATATTATAATATCGGTGATAGAAAATGCTATTATTGATGACTTGTCTTAAAATTTTTTTTGCTAGAATGATAGATGTTTGTCTAGGTACATTAAGAACAGTAAATATTGTTAAAGGTCATAAATTTACTGCTACAATAATTGCCTTTGTTGAAGTTACAATTTGGTTTTTAGTTGCTAAAGAAGCTATAAATTCTACTTTTGATTCTTGGTTTATACCAATATCATATGCTGGCGGATATGCAACAGGTACTTATATTGGCATCATTTTAAGTAAAAAATTAATCGGAGGACATTTAACGCTTAATATAATATCTTCAAAAATAAATCAGGACAGCATTGATTTAATAAAAAATCAGGGATTTGGAGTTTCAATAATAAATACCCATGATGATAAGTCAATGTTATTAATCGAAATAGACAAAAAGCATTTAAAAGAATTACAGAAATTAATTAAATCAATTGATAGTTCAGCTTTTATTATAGCTAATGAAACTACATATGTTCATAATGGATTTATTAAATAATAAGGTTATAAATATTCCTTATTATTTTTTTTAATTAAATAAGTCTTTCTTGCTATATCAAATGGTATTACGGAAAATGCTATCATAATAATTAAAATAAATTCTTTAATAGTTAGCCCATAAGTTCTAAAAATATTACCCCCATAATAAATTAAATATATTTGAATAAGTGTTACTAATAAAAAGATAATTAAAAAAACTTTATTTTGAGTTATATTATAAAATAAATTTCGAGCTTTAGTTCGGGCATTAAAAGCATTAAAGATTCCTATAAATATAAAGAGAGCAAAAAAAGCCGTCATAAAATAATAATTATTGACATCATAACGTATTAGATCTTTAAAAATAGGTAATTTTAAGAATAGTATACAAAGAAAAGAGGAATAAAATCCGGTAATAATTATTTCTCCATACATATAATTATTTATTATTGGAACATTTTTATCTTTAGGTTTTTCTTTCATAAATTCTATATTTGAACCTTCATATGCAAATGCAAGTCCAGCTAGAGTGTCCATTATCATATTTATCCATAACATTTGCATAACCGTTACGGGAGTACTAATTCCTATAAAAGGACCAATTATAGATAAAGTCATAGCACAAATATTTACTGTTAATTGAAATATAATAAATTTTCTAATATTTTTAAAAATGGTTCGTCCAAAAAGGACGGCATTACTTATCGATTTTATATTATCATCTAAAATAACTATGTCGCTCGCTTCTTTAGCTACTTCTGTTCCGCTTCCCATTGAAAAGCCAACATCGGCTTTTTTTAATGCTGGTGCATCATTAACGCCATCTCCAGTCATACCAACTACTAAATTTAATTCTTGAGCTATTTTAACTAACCTACTTTTATCAATTGGTTTAGCTCTTGCTATTATTTTTAATTTAGGTAATATTTCTTTTATCTCATCATTACTTAAATTATTAAATTCATTACTAGTAAGAGCTATTTCATTATTATTCAAAATTTTCAATGATTTACCTACTACTAATGCAGTATCAAGAGCATCGCCAGTTATTAATATTACTTTTATACCAGCATCTTGAATTAACTTTACTCCTTCGTAAGCATCATTTCTTATTTCATCTTGAATTATTACTATACCAATATAAGTTAATTCATGGCTAATATGTTTATCATTATAAGCTAGCATTATAATTCGCATACCTTTTTGAGTATATTTACTAATCATTTTTTCTATATTTTGAGGATTAGTTAATAATTCTTTTTTATTATTTTTATCTAAATAATACTTACATTTGGGTAATATTACTTCGCTTGCACCTTTAATATAAAAGTTTTCTTTAGTTGTAGCACTAGAATATTTTAAATTACTATCAAAAGGCTCTCTAATAATTATTTCTTCTTTTTCATAAGTAGTAATAAATTTTTTTAAAGCTTGATCGGTAGTGTTGCCACCTAATATTTTATTATCAACTATTTCACTTGAGTTATTTATGTTAATAGACTTAGCTATGATATTTAAATATTTAGGGTATTTCATTAATTCAATTTCATTATTAAAAATTCTTCCATAATAATCACATACTCCTAATACGGAAAGTTCTCCTTTTGTTAATGTTCCTGTTTTATCAGTTAGAAGTAAATTTAATGAACCAGCAGTTTCTATTCCAACTAATTTTCTAACTAAAACATTATCTTTTAATAATTTTTTCATATTGGTTGAAAGTACTAATGCAACCATCATTGGCAGGCCCTCAGGAACAGATACAATAATTATAGTAACTGCTAATGTTAAACCATGAATAACATAATCAATAATTAATGTTGGATTATTTAAAATAGATAAAATAGCTTCCATTTCAAAGTCGTTACTAATAACAATTACTGATAAAAGGTAAGAAAAAAATACTAAGATAGCTGCTATATATCCCATTTTACTAATTACTTTTGCAAGATGTTTTAATCTTAATTTAAGAGGACTTTCAGGATTTTGTTCTCCTAGCTCTTGTGCTACATTTCCATATAAAGTATTATTCCCAACATGAGTTATTTTCATAATGCATTCTTTTGAATAGACAACACTACCTTTATATAATTTATTTTTTTCGGTTACCTGATTATTTACAGCTTTTTTTGAAACTTCATAACTTTCTCCAGTTAAGGAAGATTCATCAACTGTTACTTCTCCTTTAACAATAATTCCATCAGCTGATACTGCTTCTCCAGCAGATAACATAACAATATCACCTACTACTAAATCACCTACTAAGATATTAGTTATTTTATTATTTCTTCTCACTCGAGTAAAAATTTCACTATTTTTTTCTAGTAATTTATTAAATGCCTTACCACTGCCATATTCACTTATTGAAGAAATAAATGAAGCTAAAAATATAGCTATAAAAATGCCAAGTGTTTCAAACCAATCAAATTCCCTGAATAAAAAAACAACTTTAACTGCTAAAGCTATTAATAAAATTTTTATAATCGGATCCCCAAAAGATTCTATTAATAATTTAAAGAAATGATTTTCATTTTTAGCTTCTATGTTATTACTACCGTATTTTTCTCTTGCTTCTATTACTTCTGCATCAGTTAAACCATTAAATTCCATAAC
>JAQVVC010000072.1 GCA_028699175.1 Bacilli bacterium
CTCTTTTCTTTTTGGGTTTAATTTCTATGTTATTATTTGATTTCATAATTGAACTTCTCCTCCAAAAATAAGATTAATATATATTAATTCTTATAATCATATAACTTTTTTACTTCTTTTATATTTAATAAGCGATACTCACCACTTTTTAAAGTTCCTAAATCTAAAAAACCATATTCAATTCTAGATAATTTATCTACTAAATAACCAAGTTCTAAAAAAAGATTTTTTATAATATGATTTCTTCCTTCAATAATAGAAATTTCAACTATAGAAAAATCTTTATCAGTATCATTTTTCTTTAATTTTAATTTAGTAGGAGTACACTTAATACCATCAATATTAATTCCTTTTTTTAATTTCTGCAAATCTGTAATAGCTAATGCTTTATTTAATTTAACAATATATTTTTTTTCAACTTTATTTTTAGGATGCATTAAAATATTAGCAAGTTCTCCATCATTTGTAATAATAATTAAACCAGTCGTATCATAATCTAATCTTCCAACTGGGTATATTCTTTTGTTAGTATTTATGAGATCAACTACTGTTTTTCTTCCTTTATCATCACTAACTGATGATATAACTCCTCTAGGCTTATTCATTAAATAATATACTTTATCTTCTTTTTTAATCTCGCTACCATTAATAGTTATAATATCATTACCATGAACTTTAGTACCTAATATAGTTATTTTAATACCATTAACATATACTTTGCCTTGCTTAATTAATTCTTCCGCTTTTCTTCTTGAAGCAAAGCCACTTTCTGCAATTACTTTTTGGAGTCTTTCCATAATTTTCACCTAATTAATTTTAACATAATTAAAAAAATATGTATACTAATATAAATGATGCTACAATACCACAAAAATCAGAAAACAATCCTACTCCTAAGGCATATCTATTTTTTATAATTCCGATACTTCCATAATAAAGTGCTATAACATAAAAAGTAGTATCAGATGAACCTTGGATCGTACTTGCGAGCAAACCCATAATTGAATCCGGCCCATAATCTTTAAATATATTACTCATTATTGCAAGAGTACTAGTGCCTGATATACTCCTTAAAAAAGTCATTGGTAAAATTTCTGATGATAAAGATAAAGTATTTAAATATGGCTCTAAAAATAAAAACATATCGCTAATAATATTACTCTTAATTAAAATATTAATAGCAAATATCATAGCAACTATATTGGGTATTATCTTAAAGGTCGTAATTAAACCATCTTTAGCACCTAATAAAAATTCATCATATATATTTACTTTTTTTTTAAAACCATAAAGTATTATATACAAAACTAATAAAGGAAGGATTAAAAAACTAATTGTTGTCATTTTTTCTCCTTATAATATAATCTAAGGTAAGACCTCCTATACCCGCACATATTGTAGCTAGAATGCATGTTGGAATAATAATAGTAGGATTTGCACTTCCATACATCATTCGAAGTGAGATTATAGTAGTAGGCACTATTGTTACCCCGCTAGTATTAAGTACTAAGAAAGTAATCATTGAAGTAGTAGCTCTTTTTTTATCAGGATTTAATTCTTGTAGTTTTTGCATTGCTTTAAGACCAAATGGTGTCGCAGCTGAACCTAATCCAGCCATATTAACAGCTACATTACTTGCAATATAACCAATTGATTCGTGTCCTCTAGGAATTTTAGGAAATAAAAGCGATAAAATAGGAGTCATCAACTCAGCTATTTTTTTTATTAAACCACTTTTTTCTGCTATCTTCATAAGACCCATCCAAATAACTAATAAGGGCATCATATCTAATATTAAATCAAAAGCAGCCTTACCAGAAGCTATTATTTCATTATTAATAACTAGAGCATTTCCTGTTATAATACTATAAGAAATCCCTATTATTATAAATATTCCCCATATAATATTAACCATAAATACCTAATTTCTTTAGTATTTTTTGAAAAAAATTCAACTTTGTAGAATTTCTTTTTTCTTTTATATAGATATTTTCTTTTTTAATTGTTTTATTATTTAATTTTATTTCTATTTCGCCAGCTATATTTGTAACATTTTTTTTATTATAGTTATAGTTTATTTCTGTTTTTTGATATTCATCATTAGTTAATGTTATATTAATATCATTTTCTATATATGTATTATCAACCTTAGTATCAATATAGCCTTTTTTTATAATTTTATAATTTTTATATTTTTTAAATATTTTTTCATATAAATCACGATGATCTTCAAAATCATTTCCATCTTTAAAAGTTACAATTGTTAAATTCATATCATTTTTAGAGGCATTAGTAACTAAAGTTCTTTTAGCTAATTTAGTAAAACCCGTTTTCCCACCTATGCAGTATTCATATGAACTTAATAATTTATTTTTATTATGCCATACATAAGTCTTATAGTTTGTTTTTACAATCATTTTTTTAGTACTGGTTATTTTTTTATATTGAGGATTATTTATAGCATGACTTGATAATAACCCCATATCATAAACCGATGAAGTATTACCTCTTTCATTATTTTCTTCCAAACCATGATTATTTAAAAAGGTGGTGTTATTCATGCCAATTAATTTTGCTGTTTCATTCATCAAAAAAACAAAACCTTCCATAGATCCACCTACTTCATGAGCAAGAGCTATTGCAGCATCATTGCCACTTCTTAACATTAATCCATATAGAAGATTTTCTATTGATATTTTTTCCCCTACCTCAACATAAATACCACTACCATAACTTTTTAATACCTCATCAGTAATAGTTATTTCTTTTTTAATATCTGCATTATTTAATACTACT
>JAQVVC010000028.1 GCA_028699175.1 Bacilli bacterium
AGTAAAATTTATTAATTAAAAAAGATGATGTTTCATCTTTGTTTAGTCATAACTTTATTGGAATTCTTTATATACGGTCTTGATACATAGTAATTAATATTTTTTTTAGATGGATAATCATCATTTTCATATCGCACAAATTCGTATAATAATCCTGTATCTTTTAATTTATTAAATATATCATTTTCATTTGGTAAACCAGAGATTTTAATAAAATATTTGTTGCCTTTTAATGCTAAATCATAAGCAAATTCTTCATTTGATTTATTTTGAACTAATTTAACAGTTTCTTTCCATATTGGATAACCTTCATCAGTATAACCTACTTGTTTGAATTCAACTGGGTTTCCAGCCCTAATTATTTTAGGTATTGGTAATCCTGGGATTCGCATATAAAATATATCAATTTTATGAGCTTTATTACTTGGCTCTTTATTATTTAATGTTTTTTTATTTAAATAAGTTTTAGGCTTATCTAAAGTATCTTCAAGACTATTTTTAATAAATTTATCTTTATTTTGGGTATATACTTCAATATATTCTTTAAGAGGCATTTTATCAAGTCCATCAGCTAATAATTCTTCTATATTTTCTCTTCTCACCCATAAATAATTATCATAGTCATTTGAATCAGTATCAGTGGTTATTATATGATTGTTTACTCGTTGTTTTTTAACCGGAATACTTGAAACAGTTAAATTCCGATATAATTTTATATCCCCTTGAGATAAATTATTTAATTCTTCATTACTTAATGGTTTTACTAAATAATAATTTTTATTATTTATATAACAATTATTATTTCCAATATCTGTAATTTCTGTTATCCAGGTTCGGCAAGCATCAAGTATTTCTGAATTTGTAGTTTGAATATAAAGATCAGATCCTAATTGTTTAGTATTTAATTCATATCTTATTGTATTTATTGATTGGTTAACTTTAATTACGGAATTATTTTTATCATAGAAGAATAATGTTCCATCATTACTTATATCAGGAGTTACCATAACAATATCAAAATTATTTATTGACACATTTTTAAGAATATGTTTTAAAGCCCCAAATTCAATTAATTTAATAACTTCATTATTAACAGGTTTCGTTGCATCACGATAAAAACCATTTTTTATTTCTTCAAATACATAAACATCTTCTAATAAAATATCACGATTTTTAATTTCATTATCATATACTTCAAATAATAATTCTTCATTTCTACTCTTGCATTTAGTTGTATATTCTTCGATTTGATTTTTGCGAAAACCACTAATAGATAATACCGGATTTAATATAATATCACCAGCTTTATTAACTGATTTAATTACTAAATTATTATTTAATAATGTTATTTCATCTAAATAAATTGTTTTGGCTTTTGTAATATCAACAAAATATCTTTTCATTTTTTTACCTCCATGTTGCTAAGTACTTCTAAAGCTTCATCAAAATTAGAAACTCCTTTAATAATTATATCATAATTTTTTTCTTTAGCATATTTTAAAGCTTCTTTTAAATTTGAAGTTGGAACAAGAAATAAATCCGCATTTTCTTTTACAGCTCCAGCTAATTTGTATTTTATTCCCCCTATTTCAGTTACTGTACCGTCTAATTCTATAGCGCCTGTTCCAACTACTTTATTTCCTTTAGTAATATTTGTATCTAATAAAGCATCATAAATAGCTAAACTTAAAATCAAACCTCCACTAGGACCACTTTCGGTAGTTTTTGGATCGATTATAATATTATTTTTAGACTTAATATTATATATCGTAACAGCAGCTACACCAATTAATAATGTATCATCTTCTTTAAAAATAATAGCTTTTTCATTAATCTTTTTATTATCTCGATTAATTACTAGAGATATACTATTACCTATTTTTTTAGTTTTTATGTAATCTTTTAGAGTATTTAAATCAGTATAATTAATTCCATCATAAGATATAATTTCATCCCCAATTTTTAAATCAGCACTACATTTTTCATCAATATATATAATATAATTATTTATTTTATCAATTGTATATGGGATATTACTTTTTTTATATGCAATTAGTTTAGCATTACTAATCGATTCTTCATAATATAAATGATCTCTTTTCAAAGAATCATTAATAGTTTCTTTATTATTGTATGTTATTTCATCATTAGGAATTAATTCCCAAGATGGTATTATTTTTGCTAGTAAATAAAAAGGTAGTTTACCTTGAATCATACCAACATATGCCATATTAAACGATCCAGATGAAGAATCTAAATCATTAGCTTTGTTTATTCTTTGACTTATATTTATACTTCCTCCAGCTTTATATATACTATAGTCAGTTTTAATACTAAATGCACCTAAAAAAAGAAGTAAAAAAATTAAAAAAGAAAGATTATATTTAATAAATTGTTTAAATCTATCATAAAGTTTATTAATCATTATTTTACATCCCTTCATTTAAATTATAGCAAATCAAAGAGGTATTATGATAAATAAAATTAAAAAAGTGTCAATAGTTTTACTAATAGTATTAATTATAATAAAAAGACCAATTATAATTGGAGCAATTTTAGAATCTATTAACATATGGATTACAAATATTTTTCCCTCTATATTTCCTTTTTTAATTATAAGTGATTTAATTATTAGTACTGATTTAATAAATTCAATAACTAAATATATTGGTTTTATTTTTAATAAAGCATTTAAAATGAGTAAGTATTCATCTTATGTTTTTATTATGAGTTTAATTAGTGGATGTCCTACTAACGCTAAATATATAAAAGATCTTTTAGATAATAATTTAATAAATAAAGATGAAGCTATTAAAATATTATCAATGTCTTTATTATATAATCCTATTTTAATATTAACTATCACTAGTTATTTAGAAATTAAAGATTCAATACTAATTATAATATTTAACGTTATAATAAATTTATTAATCGGACTTTTCAATCGTAATGTTGAATCTAATTATACTAATCATGTCGAATTAAAACCTAAAGATTTTAATATAGTATTATCTATTTCTAAAGCTATTGATACCTTATTACTTATTTTAGGTGTTTTAGTATTATTTAATGCTTTATCAGCAATAATACCATATAGTCATCCTTTAATAACTGGCATATTTGAAATAACAAATGGTATTAAAGAAATTAATTTTATTGATAATTATGATCTTAAATTAATATTTACTGGTTTATTATTATCTTTTGGAGGATTATCAATTCAAGTCCAAATAAAAAGTATTCTGAAAAATTATAATTTAGACTACAGTTTATTTTACAAATCAAGAATTATTCATTTAATATTATTCTTATTGTTTATCTATTTTAAAATTATAATGTTCACTAATTGAAGTGCTTGCCTTAAACCCTCTTTCTGATATATAGCTTAAATTAATTCCGTAATCATCACCATTTTTAGCTAGGATTGGCATTTTTATTTTTACAACACATAAATCGACTAAACAGTTAACCATTGCAAGCCCCTCTTCTGATGGCGCAGATTGAGTTTCCCTTATAATACTTTTATCTCCTCGACGATAACCTGTAACATAAATTTTTTCATCTTCTGTTAGTTCCTTTGAATCACCATAGAAATAACTATAATATAATAAATAACCGACACTATCTTCAACTTTTGCAGAATTATATAATAACTTTAAACACCTAGATGTTTTTGCATTATTTAAAGAATTATTTTTAGTTTTTATATAAGGCCTTACTGAGTCATCTTCTCTAGTTTCGCCATCTTCACAAGATTCTATTCCTATTAATTCTCTTTCAATAAAATCAGTATGAATTTCTTTTATTATTAAAGCTTGATTAAGTTTTAATTGCGATAATTCTTTACTTTCTTGGTCTTCAGAACGAATATTAATTAATACTGATAAAATAAAAACGATAATTATTGATATTAAAGTAATGCTTATAATAATTTCTACTAGTGATATTCCTTTAGTATTTAATTTCATTTTATCACCCCTTTAATATTTTAGCTTTTTTAGCTTCATAAGTTTCAATATGGACTCTTTGTGTTAAAAATAAGACAAAAATTATATTTATATAAAATGAACCACCATAACTTAAAAATGGTACTGGAATGCCGGTTAAAGGTATTATTGCTAATATCCCTAATAAATTAATTAATAAATGTAAAAGAATAAAGATAAAAGAACCATAAGCCATTATAGAACCACTTAAAGTATTAGCGTGTTTAGCAATTTTTAATATTCGATATAAAAGAACAATAAAAGCTAATATGATAAATATTGAAAGCATAGCCCCTAATTCCTCTACTATAATCGGAAATACAAAATCAGTATAAGCTTCTGGTAAATATAAATATTTTTGCGTAGAATTACCAAGTCCAGTTCCAAATAAACCACCATTATTAATAGCTATAAAACCATTACATACTTGATAACCTGTTTTATCAGTATATCTTGTACAAGGTTCTTTAAAAGTAAGACGACTAGATTGTTCTGCATTTAAAACTCTATCACCAAATAAAATAAATAATGATACGATAATTACTGAAATAATACCAAATATTTTAAGTTTTTTTACTTTTGGATCATTAAAAGGTAAAGACATAAAGATAAAAAAGGCAATTCCACCAATAACTGCAGCTGTCCCTAAATCAGGTTGAATTGCAGTAAATATTAATATTATTAAAACAAAAACAAAAGGAGTTATTAATTTATTTATAGTAAAATCTTTTTTTTGATATATTTTTTCTAAAGCTACTGCTAAATATACAATAATTATTGATTTTGCAAATTCACTAGGTTGTAAAGAAAAAAATCCTAAATCGTACCAACTTCTAGCACTATTAGTAATAGTCCCATAAGGTATTAAACCTGCTAAAAGAAACATTATGATTAATATTCCAACTGGACCTAATAATTTATATTTTTTTATTGGTTGTTTAAGTATTATTAATCCAAATATCCAGGAAACGATTATTATATATATATGTTTTTTAAAATAATAAGATTCTTCTAATCCGTTGTATAAAACAGCTGTAATACTCGATGCACTAAAAATCATTACTAATCCTAAAATTGTAAAAGCAATCATTAGAAAAAAAAGCGTTTTATCCATTTTTTTAAAGGTTGATTTCATACATACACCTAGTATAATAATAACATAAAATATCCATAATTAAAAATAAGTATTATTTTCTTTACATATTAATTAACGCTAGATATAATATAGATAGCAATACAAAGGAGGTGAAATTATAAATCTTTTTAATAAAGATAAAGAACTTATCTTAAAAATAACTAATGGTATTTTACTAATTTGGCTATTAGCAGCATTAATATTTACTGGTAATAACCTAATTAATATTTTGGTTGATGAACCAAAATACACTTATGAAGAATATAAAACTCAATATTGTAATTATAAATATGAGGATGAAACTAATGATTGTAAAAATATGTATGATAGCTATATAGTTAATAATAAAAGAGAAAATTTTAATCGAAAAAGAAATCTATATACATCAATTATTAATGTTGTTATTGTAGGTACAGGTTTATTAACCATAAATAGGAAAAAACCAAATAAAAAATAGTATTACAAAATACTTTTTTTTAACCCTTAGTGGTGAATTTTATTATTCTTTTAAAATTTTTTTTATAACTTCTAAACCATAGTAAAAAATAAGTAATAATAACTCCACTAATACTTATACTTAGTGTAATTATCAATAATATTAATAAACCTTTACTCATATAATTAATCCTCCTATGATATAGAATTAGCAATTAAATTAAATATCTTATAATCTTGAAATTTTTGATTATTAATAGTAAATAATTCTCCTCTAATAGTAATGTTATCTATTTGAGGATTATAAAAACGATTACTAATTATATAATCTATATTATTATTAATAATATTTTTTATATCATATAAAACATAATAATTTCTTTCTGGATTAATGCTATAATTTAATATTACTTTCAAATTATTATTATTTTGATTTAAAATACTTAAAACATTAGCAGTATTTTTTAAATCAGCAGAATCATTAGTTAATAAATATAAAACATTAGTAGCCATATTTAAAATCTTACAATTAATTTCTGAATATATATGACTTAAATCAAATAAAATGACATCATAAAGTAAAGATGCTTTAAAAACTAATTGTTCAATAGTATTAAAATCAATGCTTTTAACTTCTTTAATATCTTTAGGACAAGATATAAAATCGATATAATTATTATATTTAGTAATATAACTAAAAACATCAATATCATTTTTCTTTTTTAAATCATTATGAAAATCATAGATAGTTTTTATTGGAATTTTATTAAGAGAAATAGCAATCGCACCACTATATAAATCAAGATCAATTATTAATATCTTTTTTTTATTGTTGGATAATGTTCCTGCTAAATTTAAAGTAAAAGTTGTTTTGCCTACGCCACCTTTTCCAGAATATATAGCCGATATTATTCCTTTACTCATAATCAACCTTTTCAATTATAACCTTATCATCTAATAAATAACCTTGCATACTTATTTCTGCTCTATATGAATTAATATTAAATATTCTCCCAAAAAAGCTAGTAATAGAATGACTGTTATATATATATAACTTTTTATTTTCATAATTAACTTCTAATTGACTAGTAGTTATTTTTTTATTATCAAATTCTGATTTAACTTTTTCATAATAATTATTTACATTACTAGTTAGAGTTTTTTCTATTATATTTTTTGTAACTATTTCTAATCGTTTATTTTCTACAAATATTATAGCATTATCAAAAATAAATGCTAAAAATAAGAAACCTATTGGAAAAATTATAAAAAATAACCAAGCATTTTGTTTTGTCAATAGACTCACTTCCTACTATTTTATCTAGTATAACATAGATAATTAAATAAAAAAAGAGCTCTTTTAAGCTCTACTTGAGTATTTTCCATCTTTTGTTGAAACAATAATTTTTTCACCTTTAGATATAAATAAAGGAACTTTTACTACATATCCAGTTTCTATCGTTGCATCTTTACTAGCGTTATTAGCAGTATTACCTTTTGTAACATCTGAGGTTTCAATTACTTCATATTCAACCTTTTCCGGTAAAATAATATCAATAATTTCACTATTATGCATAACAATTTCGATATTTAAATTTTCTTTTAAATATTTAATTTTATCTTCTAAAATTGAACTGTTTATTTCTAATTGTGAATAATCATTATTATTTATAAATACATAGGTGTCCCCTTGTTTATATAAATAACTCATATCTAATCTTTCTACATGAGCTTTTTCAATCTTAATATTAGTATTAAATGTTTCTTCAAGAGTTGATCCAGTTTTTAAATTTTTAAATTTTATTCTTACAAATGCTGGACCTTTACCAGGTTTAACATGTTGAAAATCTAATATTTGACATAATGAACCATTAATTATAACTGTCATGCCATTTTTAATATCATTAATATTAATATTCATATTTAATCACCTATTTTTTTTCTTTAAATACTTGTATTTTATTACAAGTTTTACAAAACTTCTTAATTTCCATTTTATCTGGATTATTTGCTTTATTTTTTTCAGTTGGTCTTATTATAAAACCACATTCAGTACATTTTAATTCAATATTAATGCGATTTTCATTCTTTTTAGACATTTAAAATTCCTCCTTTATAAGCACATGTATTATAACATATTAATTTATTAACAATCAAGAAAATTTCCATACATATATAATTTTTTCAACAATATTATATTTATCGCAATCTTGACATACTTTACTATCAGAATTAGAAATATCTTTACAACAATCACCTTCTGGATAGCTATCTAATTTATAAAGAGTCATTGTTCCAAATATTATTACTAATACAACAAACACACTTAATAATGTATTACTTCTCATATTTTATCACCATCTTTAATATACTAAAATTAATCCTTTAAATCAATCTAATTTAAAAAGATCAGTTATTTT
This sequence comes from Bacilli bacterium, assembly GCA_028699175.1. GTDB lineage: Bacteria > Bacillota_I > Bacilli_A > RF39 > UBA660 > DUUS01. Next base: position 7,977 of record JAQVVC010000028.1, read on the forward strand.
CCTCATTACTTTTGAATTTATTGGGTATCGATAATTGCTAACTTTATTTTTATAACTAATATTAGGGCTTACCATTGCGATTGATATTTCTGGTTTTTCAAATGGAAAATACATTACATAAGAAGTGTTTGTAGTAAAAGTATCAATATCACCATCTAAATCAGTATCTAAATATGAATCACTAGTCCCGGTTTTACCTGCGGATGAAAATTTGTGATTGGTATAACTATACGCAGTTCCATTATAATTAACTAATCTAAATCCTTCTCTAATGCGATTTAAATACTTTTCTTCAATCGGAGCTTTATTATATACTTTATTGATTTTATCATAATATATACTTCCGTCAGCATCTAAAACACTCTTAAGTAACGATAGCTGGGTCCGATTACCCGTTGCGATAGTATTTATATATTGAATTAATGATAATGGAGTATAAGTGTCATAATGTCCTACCGCCATATTTAGAAGTAAATCATCAGTAATAGTACTACTTTTAATTCCTGGTGATTCTTTTAATAAATCAATTCCCGTAATATTACCTAAACCATAGGCTTTTAATACTTTTCGATATTCATTAAAATGATCTATAGTAGCATTTATCTTTATGTTTGGTTTATATTGATTACCAGTAAGCTTAATTGCAATTAAATATTGATAATAATTACTAGACATTTTTAAAGCCTGTATGTCATCCATATAACCTAAACTTCGCCATGAACATTTGGGTTTGTTATTATATAATTTAATACATGAATCAAGTATTTTTTTATTTTCTTCAATTAAATTATTTTTATAACCAACACTTATTGTTGCTCCTTTTACAGAACTACCCATGTTATATGAATTTATAACATTATAATAAGAATAATCTGTAAAAGTATTATCTTTATTAATCTTTTTACCAATTAAAGAAATTATACTTCCATCTTGAGGATTACTAACAATAATATAACTTTGATTAAAATATTTAGAATTAGTATTTTTTTTAGCCTTTATCATTTCAGGTTCTAAAATTTTTTCTATTTCCATTTGTAAATTTATATCAATCGATAATATAATATCTTTACCTCTTTTATAATCAGATATTAGTTTTAATTTATTATTTTCTACCTTATATTTAGCTTTTTCACCTCTTAAATAATCATCATAAATATATTCTAAATTTGAAATTCCCACTCGATCATTTAGTTGATAATTTTTATTTAAATACTCATCTTTATATTCTGATGGTATACCTTGTTTATAAGAAGAGACAATTCCAAATACATCTTTAAGTAGTGATTTATATAAATAAGTTCTTTCCCAAGTAATATCAGTTCTAATGCCTTCTAAATTCAGTTTATTAATCAATATATATTCTTCATTAGTAATGTTAGTTTTAATTATTTTATCTTCATATGCATAGCCGTTATTCATTAAATAATAAAAATAAGCTGCTTTTTTATCTATCTTCTCTAACATTTCATTAGTAATTAAATCCAGTTTATAATTAAGTAAATCTTTACTAGTAATTTTTCTTTGTTCATATAATTTTAATATATCAGTTTTAAGCATATTATCAATAAGTTCTTTATTAGTTAAATAATAATAATACTTTAAATTATAATGATCAATATTAACTTCAATTTCGATATTATCAGCTAAAATACTTGCTATTTTTAATTCAGTTGCAGTTTTAATATTTAACTTATTATAAATGATTGATTTAACTCCAATATTGTCAACTAATATATTACCATTAACATCTAGAATACGGCCTCTAGGAGCTGTCATTCCTTCTATTATTTTATTATTATTTTCATTTAAAAGTTTATTATAAAAATCTTTTTTATATAAACATAAAAAAGTAAGTCTTCCGATAATAATACAATTAATTATAATAAATAATATTATTAAAAATCTTTTCATATTTTTAGTATAAGTAATTTTTTGGTTTTCTTACATATAATAAAACTAGGTGATAGAAATGATAAATATGATTGAAGGTTATATAAATAAATTAACCAAACATGATGTAAATAGTTTTGCAATTAAAAATAATATTAATTTAACATCTAGTGAACTTGACTTTACTTATACTTTTATTAAAAACAATTATAAAGAGGTTTTAAATAATAAAAATAATTTTAATTTTAATAAATATCGCTCTAATTTTTCAGAAGATAGTTTTAATAAAATAAAGATCTTAATAGATAAATATTCAAGTTATTTATAACTTGAATATTTTTATTTATTTAATTTATATATCGTCAAATAAAGCAATATAAAATCCACCTTTAAAATTATCAATTATTACAATAATATTAATTTTTTTTATTTTTTTGATTTTTGATATCTTCCATTAAATTCGGATTAAAAACCTTATTTTTAATCATCTCTATTTCATATTTATAAGGAGGTTTTTCTTCGACATATGGTGTTTCTAATATTTTAGGTATATCTTTTAATTTATCATGATAAATAACCTTAATTAAATTATCAAAACCGATCGTACCATAGCCAATATTAGCATGACGATCTTTTTTTAAACCAATTTCATTTTTACTATCATTAATATGTATACATTTAATTTTATCTAGACCAATTAAAGAGTCAAACTCATTTAAATAATTATCTATTTTAAATATATTTATTCCCGAATCATTTAAATGACATGTATCTAAACAAAATCCTATTTTATCTTTTAATAATACCCCATCTATTATGCTTTTTAATTCGTTAATATTAGTCCCTATCTCTGTTCCTTTACCTGCCATTGTTTCAAGAAGAATAGTAATATTATCTTTTGGTTTTAAAACTATATTAAGAGCATTTATAATATTATTTATAGCAATATCCTTTTCATGCTTTACTGCACTTCCAGGATGAATAATTAAATATTTTACTTTTAATAAATTGCATCTATCGATTTCATTTCTTAAAAATTTCATACTAAATTCATATTTTTCTGGAAAAATATTATTTGCAAGATTTATTATATAAGGAGCGTGACAAATAATTGAATCAGCTAAAATATTACTTTCTTTCATTAGTTTATAAGCTTCGGTAGTTAAATTAGTATTTATTTGAGTTCTAATAGTATTTTGAGGTGCTCCTGTATAAAACATAAAAGTATTAGCACCATATTTAATTGCTTGTTCAATACATCCTAAAAGTTGGTTTTTACCATAACTTACATGTGAACCTATTATTAACATTAACATCAATCCTTCTTTCATATTATTATAACACATTATAATAAATACCAAAAAAAAATCAAATATAAATTTG
>JAQVVC010000029.1 GCA_028699175.1 Bacilli bacterium
GCAGATAAAGGTTCGTCTAATAAAATAATATCTGGTTTAGTAGCAAGAGTTCTGACAAGAGCAACTCGTTGTCTCATACCTCCCGATAAATTATTAGGATATGTTTTTAGAAAAGATGATAAACCGAAATTTGATAAAAGTTTTTCAACATATGCAATATTATGAGGGGTTTTATTATGTTTAATATCTAATCCTAAACAGGCATTATCAATAATATTAAGCCAAGGCATTAAAGTATCATTTTGAAGCATATAACTAAAATTATTATTATCTGATATTATTTCTCCTGAACTTTGTTTTTCAATACCAGCTAAGATACTTAATAAAGTACTTTTCCCACAACCAGATGATCCTACTATTCCAATTATTTCATTTTTATAAATATCTAAAGAAATATCTTCAATTGCAGATATTTCTCCATTAATTGTATGATAGTCTTTAGAAAGATTTTTAATTTCAAGTATTTTATTCATTAATAATTAAATCTTCAAATGGAACATAAGACTTTATAAATCCGCTGTCTATCATCATATCTTCTAAATTTTCAAATATATTTTTACTTATCGTAGTAGTATTTAACCATGAATCGGCTTCTTTATAACGGTCTACAATTTTAATAAGTTCATTTATAGAAGTATCGGGAAATTGCTTGATAATAATTTTAGAAATTATTTCACTACTATTATTTTTAGTAAATTCTAAGCCTCTGTTTAATGCGGTTTTAAAATTATTTATGTCACTAGGATTATTATTTATAAAACTTTTTTTAGCATTAAATGCAGTGTAGGGAACTTCTCCTGAAAGTTTTCCAACGCTTGCAACAACATATCCATAGCCCATATTTTCTATTTTTGTTGCATTAGGTTCAAATAGATTGACAAAATCACCTTCACCACTTATGAATGCACTAGTTAGGTTTGCGAAATCAACACTCTCATTGATGTTTACGTTTTCAACTTCGGCGTTTTTAACTGCATTCATAAAATTAATAATAGGCATTCCCCCAGCTCGACCTGCTATTACTTCTTTGCCAGTTAAATCTTCCATAGTAAATTTTTCGATTTTTTCTCTTGATACAATAAACTGCCCATCTCTTTTTGTTAAACCAGCAAATGTTGCGACATAATCTTTTTTACCTTCATTATAAACATAGATTGTTGCTTCAGGTCCACATAAACCAATTTCTACATCTCCAGATAATACAGCAGCAACGACATTATTAGCTCCACTTGTTAGTATTAAATCAATATTTAATCCAACTTCTTCAAAATAGCCATTTTCTATTGCAACATAAAATGGGGTATAAAATGGACTATGTGTTACTTCTGCTACTTTTAATGTTTTTAATGTATCGTTTTTATCATTTTTATTTAAAAGTATTATTACCAAAGTAGCTATCAATGCTATTAAAAGAATCCCTCCATAAATAAATAATCTTTTCATTAAATTCCTCCTTAATTCATTTTTAGTATATGTATCCAGTTTTTTCTTTGTGAATTAGTGTTGATATAATTTTTTTTTTTGTTATAATAATAATAGAATAAGGAGGGCTAGACCATGAGCATTTTAATTGAAGAATTAAATAAAAGCCTACAAAAATTATTAGATGATATATTAAATCAAAAAAATCAAATTGAATATCTTTTAAATGAAATTAATGAAAAAATAACTGAAAAAGTTGATGAAGCTAAACAGTATAAAATAGAAGTTGATAATGTTAAAATACAAATAAATATGTTAGAAGATGAAATAAAATCTTTAGAAACTGACTTATTTGATTTGAATGAAAAATTCGGTAAAAAGAATCATACTGCAATTATAGAAGCTGGTAATATTGAAATTAATGCTAAAATAATTGAAAAACAAAAAATAATAACAAAGCATCGCCAAAAGATATCTGAATTAACTGAAAAAGCACGCAGTATAAAAGATTTATTAATGAATCTTAAGAAAGATAAAATTTTAAAAGAAGAAAAACTAGATAATTATATAAAAATTTATGATTATTATTATGATTCTTTAACAAGAATAATTGAATATTCTAAAAACAACCCTAATAATTTAAATATTAAAGAAAATAATTATGATTATATAAAAAATAAATTTAATCGTGAAGAACCAACATCAGAAGTTTTTGAAGAAATTGAATCATTAGATAATGATCTTAATAATAAAAAAGAAAAATTAAAAGAAAAACATAATCAAGAAGAATCTTATAATGATAAAGATGAATTTTTAGAAAGATTAAAAAAAGCTTCTTCTGAACTTGATGAATTAGAAAAAACGATTGATTTAAATTATTATGATGTTTTTGAGAATGATGAAAATACTAATGCTAGTATAGAAGATAAAATAGAAACAGAACCAATTGAAGAATCAATTGAACTAACACCAGTTGACATTCCAATTGAAGAAATAAAGGAAGAAAAAATATTAGATGATATAACTAAAGGTGATATCAAAGAAATACCTAATATATTTGGAACGATTTCAGAAGAAGAAATAAAGGGAGAAACTTTAAATATTGAGGATTTTTTTGAAAAATATGGTCTAGATTTTAATAGATTTGATAATAAAAAACAAGAAGACCTTAAAAATGCTTTTTTTCCTAAAATATTTGAAGAAATAATAAAAGTACTAGTTAATAATAATATTGATTTAAGTAATATTTATAATGCTAGTAATATTTTAATAGATACATCTCCAATTGAATTTGGTAAAATTATTAGTAAGCTTTTACTTGCCGGCCAGTCTACAACAAATATTGGCTTTGTTCTTAGTTCATTACCTTCAATAAGCAGTACTGATTTAAATGATGTTATATCATCTTATGGACCTGATATAAAAAATGCTAATATTACAGACTTGATTAGTAAAGCAAGAAAGGGTGAATAATATGGACTATTTATTAGATTTAGGTTTTAATGATAATGAAATCAAAAATCTTAAAAGTAGTTTAGAACCTGAAGTTATAAATATGCTTTTGTTATTTCCTAAAATAGTAGCTGTTAATTATCAAATATTAAATGAAATCGGGGTAAAAAATATTAAAGAAGTTTTTAGTGGGCATGTTAAAATGTTCTTAATAAATCCAGATCGTTTTAAAGCTATATTTGCTAAATATGATCAGGCTGATTTAATAAGATGTATTGAAAAAAATGCTGATATTGTTGATAAATTATAAGAGTTTAAATTTACTCTTTTTTTGTTAAATAGATGTATATAGTTTACACCCTTTATTCATAAACTTTACTAATTATGCTATACTATATTATATAGTAGGTGATAATTGATGAAAAAATATGTAATATTAACTATATTGTTTTTGTCATTTTTTGTTGCTACTAATGTTAATGCTGAAACTGGAAAAGTAAAATCATCTGATGGAATTAATATTAGAGAGCATCCAAATACTAATTCTACTGTTTTAAAAGCTATTGGAAATAATGTTGTATTTAATATAATTAAAACAAATGCTGGAACGGGTAATGGTTGTTCAGATAATTGGTATTATATTTATTATCAAAATAATTACGGATATGTGTGTTCATCTTATGTAACTTTAGTATCCAGTACTGAAACATCTACATCATATGGAAGACCTTGGACGACTCCCAAAAAAGCGATAATGGGAGGAGCGGAATTTATTGCTAAAGGTTATATTTCAAAAGGCCAGTTTACTTCTTATTTAAAAAAATTTAATGTTAATCCAGATTCTTTTAATGCTGTTCACAATCATCAATATATGGCTAATTTAAGAGCTCCAACTGCTGAAGCAAAAAGAAATTATAATTCTTTAGCTGAAGCAGGATTATTAAATCAAGTGTATAATTTTGTTATTCCGGAATTTATAAATATGCCATTAGATACATATAATTCAAGTATGTGGAATACTGATAGACAAACGGCTGGTAATCAAGATGAAAGTTTTGAAAATTCCATTTCTACTTTTAGTGAAGATTATAAACCATATTTAAGATATTTACATACTAAGTATCCTTTGTGGACTTTTACGCCTTTAAAAACAGGACTTGACTTTAATGAAAGTGTTCAAAGGCAAAAACCTATTTGCAGTATCGAAAAAACCAGTGGATTTTGTGATCCTAATGGATATGATACAGAAGCAGGTTGGTGCATAGCTACTGATGATGCGGTTAAGTTTTTTCTTGATCCAAGAAATTTCTTGAGTGAAAAGTATATTTTTATGTTTGAAAATTTATCTTACTCTGAACTTTATACAGAAGCAGTAGTTCAGAATGTTATAAATGGGACTTTTATGCAAGAACTTTCAATATTGGATAACCAAAGATATGATAGTATTTTTGTTGAAGCGGGACGTACTGCTAATGTGTCACCACTTTATTTAGCTTCATTTGCTATTCAAGAAGTGGGGTCTTCCACTACTCCTACTTTTACAACAAGTGGAGAACAATTTGAATATGAAGGATACACTTATTCAGGTTTATACAATTTCTTTAATATCGGAGCTTATAGTAGTGAATCAAATCCTGCCAAAGCTGGTTTAGTATATGCTAATGGTGGAGCCGGCTATAATAATGGTTATATATCCGATCCAAGTAGTGCTAACTTTTTAGAAATATTAAAGGTAAATAGAATAAATAATTATATAAAAGGATATGCACTAGGCACTAATATTCAAACTATAAAAAATTTAATCGGCAATAATGCTACAATTATTGTTAAAAATAGTCAAGATAATATAAAAAGTAATAATGAACTTATTGCAACCGGTAACAAAATAATAATATCTAATGGAACTACATCTGCAACATATAGTTATGTAACAAGAGGAGATCTTAATGGTGATGGTGAAGTAAATTCAGCTGATTTATTAAGAATCAGACAACATTTATTAGGTATTAATAAATTAACAGGGCCTTATTTAACAAGTGCATTACTTGCAAGTGGAACGGAAGTTAATTCGGCAGACCTTTTAAAAATAAGGCAACATTTATTAGGAATTATAAATATAGAACAGTAGGGATAAAATGAAAAAAATAAAATATTTAATACTAGGAATTTTTACCTTTATTATTTCAACCAATATAGTATTTGCGGCTGGAACAGCAAGTTTATCAACAAATGTAAGTACAATTGAAAACGGTAGTAAAGTAAAAGCAACTTTGTCTTTAAGAGGTGTTGCGGCTTGGAATGTAACTATTCACAGTAGTGGTTCAACAAGTGGATGCACAGAAAAATTTGTTGGTGATAGTGGAACTGCTCAAAACGTAAATAAAACATTTACGGTTACTTGCCCAGCAACATCAACGGGAATAATAAACTTTTCAGTAAGTGGTGACATAACGAGTGCTAATGGTGAAAACGTTAAAATAAGTGGCAGTAAAAGTGTTAAAGTAGTAACTCCACGTCAAAAATCATCAAATAATAAATTAAAAAGCTTATCAATAACGGGCTTTGAAATTACACCAGCTTTTAATGTAGATACGAAAGAATATCAACTTCTAGTACCATCGACAACAGAAAAAATTACAATCAACGCTGCTAAAGAAGATAGGTATGCAAGTATAGAAGGAATAGGAGAAAAAGAAGTTCATGAAGGAGCAAACTTTTTTGAAGTAATTGTAACTAGTGAAACTGGAGTTAGTAATATTTATACAATCACTGTTACAGTTGAAGATTTAAATCCCATTGAAGTAACAATAGGTAAAGAAAAATTTACTGTTGTTAAAGAAGCTAGAAATTTAGTGAAACCAGATTTATTTGATGAAACGACCATTAAAATAAATGATATTGATGTACCAGCTTTTGTAAATGAAGTTTCTAAATATATTTTAGTAGGTTTAAAAGATAGTAATAGTCAAATAGAATTATATATTTATAAAGGGGATAAATATATAAAATATAAAGAATTTAATAGCGGTAAAGTAAGTGTCATTTTTTTAGAAGATATAAAAAAACCAAAATATTTTGAAAAAACATCTTTAACTTTAGATGATGAAAAGATAGTTGCTTACAAACATAACGATTTGGTTTTAGTTTATGCTACTAATATAGCTACTGGAAAAACTAATTATTATAGTTATGATGATGAAGAAAAAACCCTTCAAATATTTGATATAAATGATTATAGTAATTTAGTTTCTAAAACTGAGAATTCAAAAATTATAATCGTAATATTATCTATTTTATTAATAATTTCAATTATTATAAGTACTTTATTATATTTTGATATTAAAAAAACAAGTAAAATCAAAATAAAAGAAGGTTATAAAAAAAATAAACCAAGTAAAAAATAATCTACTTGGTTTTTTCTTGAAAATATATCCAATAAAAGTTATAATTAAGTACAGAAAGAAGTGTTTTAGTGATAATAACCGGATATAAAAAAGTTAAAAATAATAAGTATGAATTAACACTAAATAATCACACTTCAATCATTTTATATGAAGAAACTATTATAAAATATAATTTATTAATAAATAAAAATATATCTCAAACTGAATTAGATTTAATAATTAAAGAAAATAATAAATTAGATGCGTATTATATAGCTATTAATTATTTAAATAAAAAAATGAGAAGTGAATTTGAAGTTAAAAAACATTTACAAAATAAAAATTATAATAAAATAATAATTGATAATACAACTGCTATATTAAAAAAACAAGGATATATAAATGATGATAAATATATAGATTGTTATATAAATGATCAATTTAGTTTAACAAATAATGGCCCTGAAAAAATAAAATATAATTTATTGAAATTAGGAATAGATGAATCTAAAATACATATCAATAAAGATTTTAGTTTAAAAATAAAAAAAATCATTGATAAAAAAGTCGCTTTAAACAATAAATTAAGTACTAAATCTTTAATAATAAACATATCTCATTATTTAATAAACTTAGGATATAAAATTGAAATGTTTCAAGATTATTTAGAAAATATAAAAACTAATGATGAAAAATATATTAAAATCGAGTATCAAAAATTATATAACAAATATAAAAATAGGCATGATCAAAATCATTTAATTTTATTGATAAAAGATCAATTATATAAAAAAGGCTATGATTTAGATTTAATAAATAAAATAATAGAAAAGGAGTAAAAATGAAATTATATTATCAAACATTATCAAAAGAAAAGAAAAAAAATTTAAAAGAAAAATTTTTAAAAAGTAAAGAATCAATTTTGTTTAAAAAAGGAAATAAAATAGTAGTAGTATCAATTATTGGAATAATTGTAGCATTTATTTCAGTAATTTTTGATATTATATATAAAACTGGAGTATTAAATTATGTTTTAGATGGATTATTATTTATATTTTCTTTAATATTTTTAATAATTTTTAATAAAATAAAATTAAAAGAAATAAATAAATTTGCATTAAAATCTAAATAGAATAATAAAAAAGAGAAGTTCATTATTAACTTCTCTTTTAATTATAAGATTTATTACTGTGAATTTTGATTTGCTTGTTGTCTTAGTGAAAGTAATTGATTACTTATTAAAGTTGAATATTTTGATTTTAAATCAGAATCTTCAATATTAAATCCATATTCTTTTCTTAGATCTGCTAGAGCATTTACAGAAATGGTTTTATCGTTAGTTTGAAGTTCTTTTGATAAGGTTTCAATTATTTTTTCTTTAGAATCTTTTAAACTTGGTTTATCTTTTTCAGCAGTTTTTAATATAATATGATATCCAAATTCACTTTTTACAGGTGTTTTTGTATAAGTTTTAATTTTTAATTCATAAGCTGCTTTTTCGAATGAAGCAACCATATCTCCTTTATTAAAATAACCTAAATCGCCACCTTTTTCAGAATTGCTTTTATCTTCTGAATATTTTTTAGCTAAATCAACAAATTTTGCTCCTTTGTCAAGTTCTTTAATAATATTTTTGGCTTGTTTTAAAGCAGCATCTTCAGCAGATTTTTTTTCTTCATCAGTCATATCTTCTGTTGCTTTTGATGTAATTAAAATATGTTTACATTGAATATCACCAACTATTTCATCTTCATAATACTTTTTGATTTGTTTATCAGTTACTTCAGCTTTAGCATAATCTTCAACCGCTTTAGTACGGTAATATGATAGTTCTAACATTTCTTCAAACTCAGCTATTGTTGTCATTCCATAGTAATTTGATAATGCTTCAAGTAAAGCACTTTCATCATATTCTCCATTTTCATCTTTATAGTTTTCTTTAACGGTAGTAAGTTGTTCATCGATATACTTATCAGCTTCTTTTTTATTGTCAGGATACTTATCAAGTAATATTGTTCGATCAATTAAATCAATCAATACATTAATAGCATATTTTTCTTTTAATCCATTAAATAATTTATCAACACTAATATTTAATTTAGCATTATCAAATGAAACCATTGCTTCCTCTCCATTAGCTAATTTCGGATTTTTACCACATCCAGTTGCTACAAATAGTATTAAAATAGCAAGTAAAACTTTCTTTTTCATTATTTTCCTCCCTTGTCTAGTAAATATTATAGCAGTATATTATTTAAAATACAAGAACACAATTAGCTATAATTCCATACAATAAAGTGAGTAATGAAAAGGAGGGAGAATATGAACGCTTGTTGTGGTCATACTGGTATTAGTGGTGCTGCTTTCATACTTGTACTATTTATATTACTAGTTATAATCGTAGGAGCTGTTATATAGTAGAGGAGGTTAAATATGACTAATAAAATATGTGACAAAGAAAAAAGATGTGGTCAAGATAACTTTTTGAATAATGCTTTTATTATATTAGTGTTATTTATACTTTTAGCAATTATTCTTGGAGCAGCTTTAAGATACTAAAAAAGAGGGAATCCTCTTTTTTTATTTAAATTAATATGTTAAAATCATAATAGAATAGGTGATTATATGTTTGGCAAAATAAAATCAATTGAAGAAAATGTTATTATTGTAGAAAATACAGCGGGAAAAATGGATGTTAATTATATAAATTATCATGTTGTATTTGCAGAGGCAAGCCGAAAAATAATAGGGGAAATTACTAGTATTAAAGAAACAGATATCGAAATTCTTTTAGTTGGTGAAATAAAAAATGAAGAATTTTATTCGGGAGTATTAAAAAAGCCTAATTTTTCTACTATACCAAGACTGGTTTATAAAAGTGAAGTAGAATTATTTTTAGGGAGCCAGGATATAGCTAATAAAAGTAATTTATATATTGGTTCATCTAATATATATGAAGGATTTAATGTAAGTACCGATTTAAATAGCTTCTTTTCTAATCATTTTGCAATTATTGGTAATACTGGTTCGGGTAAATCGTGTGGAGTAGCTCGAATTTTGCAAAATATATTTTATCATAATGATGAAAATTTGCCCGTAAATGCTCATATAATATTATTTGATGTTTATGGTGAATATAATAGTGCTTTGTCAGTATTAAATAATTTATCTGGTATTGGTTATAAAAGTTATTCTACAAAATTAGATTTTACCGAAGGAGACATCTTAAATATTCCGGCTTATTTTTTAGACGTAGATGATTTAGCTCTTCTTTTAAATGCTACTACTCCAAGCCAAATACCTATAATTGAAAAAGCTATTAGATTAGTGTATGTATTTAAAAGTAAAGAACAATATATGCAAACATATAAAAATGATATTATTGCATCAGCTTTATTAGATATATTATCTTCTGGTCGAACATCAACTCAAATTAGGGACCAAATAGTGGCTGTTTTATCTCATTATAATACGCCAACATTAAATTTAGATACCCAAATAATTCAACCGGGATATTCAAGAACAATAAAACAATGTTTAAATATAGATCAACAAGGAAAAATGAATTCAGTTCAATTTGTAGTTGATTTTTTGAGTAGTTATCAAAAATTAGATTTAAGTACCATTAAAATTGATTCAACACTTGTTTATAATTTAGATGATTTATATTATGCTTTCGAATTTGCTTTAATTAGTGAAGGAGTTTTAAAATCTGAAAAAGTATATGATGAATTAAATCAACTTAAAGTAAGACTACAACAAATTATTAATAGTCAAAATAAATTATTTTTTGATTCTAAAGAAGAAAGAATAAGTAAAGAAACTTATATTAAAAGTCTTTTTGGAAATGATAAAAATAAGAGACAAATTATTAATATGAATTTAAATTATATCGATGAAAGATTTGCTAAAATTTTAACTAAAATATATACTAAAATGTTTTTTGATTATACAACTGATTTGGAACAAAGAGCTAGTTATCCAATTCATATTATTTTAGAAGAAGCTCATCGATATGTTCAAAATGATAGTGATTTACATGTTTTAGGATATAATATATTTGACCGAATTACTAAAGAAGGAAGAAAGTATGGAGTACTTTTAGGGTTAATTACACAAAGACCAAGTGAATTATCTAATACAGCTCTTTCTCAATGTTCTAATTTTATTGCTTTTAGAATGTTTCATCCCGAAGATTTAAGAATAATTAGTAATATTTCTAGTAATGTTAGTTTAGAAACCGTTGAAAAATTAAAAAGCTTAGTACCTGGTACTGCTATGGTATTTGGAACATCATTTAAATTACCACTTTTAGTTAAGTTACAATTACCGGATCCAATGCCTCAAAGTACAAGTGTTGATATTAAAAATTTATGGTATAATTAAAAATAAGTGTTAGGTATAACACTTATTTTTTTAAATACTTTTTTCTGATTTTTTTAAAGTTCTTGCTTCTCTAGTAGATAATTTAACTTTAACACCATCAACGGTTACAGTTTGTAAATTGATTT
>JAQVVC010000030.1 GCA_028699175.1 Bacilli bacterium
TAGGTGGTAAAATGAAAAAAATAATTTATCTGATTTTAATGTTATTTTTAATAACCGGATGTGATGCAACCTATAATTTGACTTTAGAAAATAATAGTTTTACTGAAAATTTAGAAATAACAAATAATGATAAAAAGACATGGAATATTAATAATCCTTCTAATAAAGATATTAGAAATCAAACCTTAAATAGTGCTTTAGCTACTGATTATCGAGAAGAAATACCTGAAGTAAATACCAAAATAGAAGGTATTAAATATTATGATATTAAAAATATTGATACCGAAAACACTTTAGGAATTAGTTATAAAGGTGATTTTACTTTATATGATTATCAATACTCAACTATTGTTAATACTAATGTTAAATCCTTTAATTATCAAAATAATAAAGATGGCATTATTATTAATATCAAAAAACCTATTGATGCTTTTAATTTATACCCAGAGTTAAATAATTTAACAATCAAATTTAAAACTAATCATCAAGTTATAAAAAATACGGCTGATGATATAGTTGATGATGTATATTATTTTTATTTAAATAAAAATAATTATCAAGATAAAAAGATAATTATAGAATTAAGTAATGATTATAAAACAACATCTAATGATGCTTTAGAACCTGATGAAGACGGCTATTTTAATAAAAACACATTAATATTAGTTTATTCATTAATTGGGATTATTATCTTAATATTTGGCGTAATAGTCTATATTAAAGTTAGAAAATATAATAATTAGTAGTGGAAAAATATCTAAAAATATAATATAATACATGTACGAGGAAATATATGAAATTAAGAGTAACATCTAAAGATTTAATGATCTTTGCAATTTTTTGTTTCTTTCTGCTTTATTTAAGTGCAATAGCAGTATTAAATGTTACCTCACTTTTAAATGAAGGAGTTTTTTTTGGCTTGGTTCCTTTTGCAGCTTTTGCACCTCCATATTTAGGGGCAACTATTGTTGTATTTGTGGCAGTCATAATCTCGATATTTGTAAGTGTTTCATCTTATATTTTTGATCGAGAAAAAGGTATTGGACTAAACTTTGGTGAAAAAGAAGTAAAGGGATATAGTAGATGGTCTAAAGACAATGAAATAAAAAATGCTAAAGATGTCGATAAAATAAAAGTATCAGATTCTGATACTAAAGCAGCAGGGGTACCCTTAATTAATAATGGTAAAGAAATGTGGGTTGATAATGGTGAAAATCATACTATTGTTATTGGGGCAACTGCAAGTGGTAAAACGACTGCTGTCGTAGATCCTTTAGTCCAAAGTTTAGCTAAAGCTGGCGAAAGTATGATTTTAACTGATCCTAAGGGAGAATTATATCGTAATCATAGTGAGATGTTAAAAAGTAAGGGTTATAATATAATTGTTTTAAATTTTCGTAATCCTAGTCTTGGAAATGCTTGGAATCCTTTAACATTACCTTATAAATTATATAAAGCTGGTAATACAGATAAGGCAACTGAATTGTTAGATGATGTTGCCCTTAATATATTAAGAGGAGCTAAAACAGATGATCCATTTTGGGAAAGTAGTGCAGCTGATTACTTTTCCGGATTATCTTTAGGTTTATTTGAAGATGCAACTGAAAAAGAAATTCATTTAAATTCAATAAGTTATATGTCAACAGTTGGTGAAGAAAAATTTGCTACTAGTGATTATATTAAAGAATACTTTTTATTAAAAGGTGAATCTTCTAGTCCTTATGTTTTTGCTTCAAATACTATAAATGCTCCTAATGAAACAAAAGGTGGTATTTTATCAGTATTTAGACAAAAAATTCGTTTATTTTCATCTCGAGAACAATTATCAGAAATGCTTTCTTATAGCGATTTTGATATCCGAGAAATAGGTACCAATAAGACAGCTGTTTTTATGATAATTCATGATGAAAAAACTACTTATCATGCTTTAGCAACTATTTTTATTAAACAATGTTATGAAACATTAATTGATGTAGCTCAAGAAAATGGTGGTAAATTACCATTTAGAACTAATTTTATTTTAGATGAGTTTGCTAATATGCCACCACTTAAAGATGTTACTGCTATGGTAACAGCAGCAAGAAGTAGAAAGATAAGATTTACCTTTATTATTCAAAATTTTGCTCAGTTAAATGATGTATATGGCAAAGATGATGCTGATACTATAAGAAGTAATTGTGGAAACTTAATTTATTTAATTACTACTGAGCTTGCTGCTCTTGAAGAAATAAGTAAATTATGTGGGGAAGTAAAATCTAAAGAAAAAGAGAAAACTTCTTCAACACCACTTATAACGGTAAGTGATTTACAAAAAATGAAATTAAATGAAGTCATAATTTTAAAAAGTAGATTAAATCCCTTTCGAACTAAATTAACTCCTAGTTATGAAATAGATTGGGGCTATAATTTTGCCAGTGGTACAATTGCTGAAAGAAAAGTAAGTCAAATCGAATTATTTAATATAAAAGATTTTGTCAAAACTAAAAAAAGAAATAAATTATTTGAATCTTTAGAAAATTTTGAAAAGAATAATGAAGTAACTACTAAGAATGTTTTAAATCCTATGTTTACCAAAGAAATAAATAATGAAATAGAAGATGATAAAGAAGTTATTAATATTCAAGAAGAAAAATCTACTCCAATTATTTCATTTAATCCTTTAAATGAACCACTAGATGATTTTAAAGAAGAAATAAAATCTGAAGAACCTAAAATAATGAACAATATTCCTGATGTTAAAGATCAACAATTTAATATTGAAGATTTAATAAAGAGAATTGATGCCAAAATTCTTGAACTTGAAAAAGAAGAACAAGAACAAAATAAAAAAGAAAATATCAATGAAGAAAATGATGAATATGATAAATTAGAAAATACGATTTATGAAAAATTCGATGATTTTATTAAGACTTCAAATAATGAAGAAACTAGCGATCCAGTAATAAATGTTGATGGAGAAAGCGTAATAGTTGATAGCAATAATGTAACTGATGATCAGTTTTACGATGATTTCTTTACCGATTCAGAAAGATAAACTCAAATATGTTTATCTTTTTTTTATTATTCATATATTATATTATGAAAATATTAAAAAAATCAGAATATCATAATGAAGGTATTTTTATTAATTTAGATATCTTATATAATCCTTATCAAAATTTACTTAATAACCATAATATACATTTGAATAAATCAAAAAAATATTATATTTATTGTAAAAAAGGAATTAAAAGTAAAAGAGTAACGGCAATATTAGAAGCTTATGGGTATGATGTAACTTTAGTAATTGACTAATTCTTTTTTTAATCTATTTATTAATTGTATTTTATAGTATAATAAAGATGTGATTGATGATGGAATTTTTAAAAAATATCGATGTATTTATAGCTACTTTATTTGATACTATTGGTTTATGGGCACCAATTCTTTCTAGTATTTTAATTTTAATTGAATCAATATTACCAATTATGCCTTTAGCTGTTTTTATAACTATTAATTTTTACTATTTTGGAACCATATCAGGATTTTTATTAAGTTGGATATTAACTTGTATTGGTTGTTATATTTCTTTTTTAATCTTTAGACATAAAGTTAAATTTTGGTTTGATAGCAAATTAGTTAAAAAGAATGAAGGCAAGCTTACTAAGTTAATGATAATTGTCAATAGTTTAAGGTTTGAACAATTAGTTTTACTTCTAGCTATACCTTTAACCCCAGCATTTGTATTTAATATTGTTGCTGGAGTTTCAACTATGAGTAATAAAAAATTTATTTGTTCTCTTTTACTCGGTAAAATATTTTTAGTGTTTTTTTGGGGATTTATTGGAACAACCTTTCTAGAGAGTCTCACTGAACCAATAAAATTTTTACAAATAATATTATTATGTATCTTAGCATTTGTAATAAGTAAAATAGTAAATAAAAAGTTTAATATAGATTAAGGAGAAATAATGGAGTATATAGTAATAGCACTTTTAGTAATAATAATTATATTATTAATTATTTTATTAGTAAGAAGAAGTAATAATGAAGAAATAACTTTAAGGTTAGGTAAATTTGAAACTGATTTAACCAAAGAATTAGGAGAGTTTAAATTTGATTTTAGCAAAAGCCTGCAAAATGATTTTAAAGGATTAAATGAAACTATTGAAAGAAGATTAAATTATATTAATGAAAAGGTGAATGAAAGATTAGATGCTAATTTTGAAAAAACTAATAAAACTTTTACATCTATTTTAGAACGAATCACTAAAATAGATGAAGCTCAAAAGAAAATAGATAGTTTGTCAGGAGATATAATTGCTCTTCAATCAGTTCTTACTGATAAGAAAACGAGAGGTATATTTGGAGAAACGAATTTAAATTATATTTTAGATAGTATATTTGGTAAGAATGATAAAATTTATCAAACTCAATACTTACTAAGTAATAAAACCGTTGTAGATGCTATTTTATTTGCACCACAGCCTCTAGGGACAATTGCGATTGATTCAAAATTTCCGCTTGAAAATTATCAAATTATGACTAATACTAAATTAGATAAATCGATAAGAGAAGAAGCTAAGAAATTATTTAAAAGTGATGTCAAAAAACATATTGATGCGATTAAAAATAAATATATAATTGATGGTGAAACAGCAGGAGAAGCTATTATGTTCTTGCCCGCTGAAGCAATCTTTGCAGAAATAAATGCTTATCATAGTGATTTAATTGAATATTCATATAAATCAAAAGTATGGATTACTAGTCCGACTACTTTAATGAGTACTTTAACTATAATTGGGATGATTTTAAAAAATATGGAAAGAGATAAATATGCTAAAATTATTCATGAAGAATTGAATAAATTAAGCACTGAATTTGATCGCTATAAATCTAGGTGGGATAAATTATCAAAAAGTATTAATGCAGTAAGTAAAGAAGCTGAAGAAATAAATATAACCACTGATAAAATCACGAAAAGATTTGCATCAATTAATAATGTAAATTTAGAATTACCAGAAGAATAAAAAAAATTACCTAAGGAGAATATTATGAATTTAATTGATTTTTTAGAAGCTGAAATAACTAAGTTAATAAAAAGTATTGGCTATGAAGATGAAGTAAGATTATTAGTAAGTGGAAGACCCGATTTAGGAGATTATCAATATAATGGGGCTTTTTTGCTTGCCAAAAAATATCATAAAAATCCAGAAATAATTGCTGAAGAGATTGTTAATGAATTAAAAAAAACCAACTACTTTGCTAATTGTGAAAAAGTAAGTTCTTTTATTAATTTAACAATTAGTAATGACCTACTAATTAAGTATGTAAATGATTTAAATAATAATTTAAATATTAATTTTCCTAAATATCAAGAAGAACTTATTTTTTTAGATTATGGCGGAGCTAATGTAGCTAAAGAGTTACATGTCGGCCATTTAAGAAGTGCTAATATTGGCGAGGCTTTAAAAAGATTATTAGTAAGTGTAGGCTATAAAACAATAAGTGATGTTCATTTAGGTGATTGGGGAAGACCAATGGGGCTTATTATTAAAGAAATTCAAGAAATGTATCCTAATCTACCTTATTTTGATAATAATTTTAAAGGTGATTATCCGCAATTTAATGTTATAACTAACATAAGTGATTTAAATAATATTTATCCCAAAGCTAGTTTAAAAGCAAGTCAAGATAAAGAATATTTAGAAGCAGCTCGACAAATAGCTACTGCTCTTCAAAGTGGTCACAAAGGTTATTATGCTTTATGGAAAGGGTTTTATAATATATCAGTTACTGATATTAAAAGAATTTATAATAAATTAAATGCTACCTTTGATTTATGGGAAGGTGAAAGTGATGCTAATAAATATATTCCTGAAATGATGGAATATTTAAAAAGTAATAACTTAACTGAGATAAGTGAAGGGGCGATGATAATAAACGTTAAAGAAAAAAATGACAATCGTGAAATACCTCCGGTTATCTTAATTAAAAGTGATGGTGGAATTCTTTATGATACTACTGAACTTGCTACTTTATATTACCGAGTTAAAAGATTTAATCCTAACAAGATGATATATTTAACTGATATTCGTCAAGAATTACATTTTGTTGGTGCTTTTAGAGCAGCTTATAAAACTAATATTGTTCCTAAAGAAACTAAATTAGAACATTTAGGTTTTGGGACTATTAATGGGCCAGATGGTAAACCATTTAAAACTAGGGATGGTGGGGTATTAAGTTTACAAGGTCTTATTGATTTAGTTACTCTTGAAACAAGAAAATTAATTAAAAATAATATTAAAGAAGAAGATAAAGATAAGTTAGCTGAAGATTTAGCTATTGCTGCTATTAAATATGCTGATTTACTTCCTAATCGAACTAGTGATTATATATTTGATCCCGTTAAATTTAGTGATCTAAATGGTAAAACTGGTTTATATTTACTTTATAGTACCGTAAGAATGAAATCCCTGCTTAAAAAATGTGATGAAGCTAGTATTAAACCTAGTACATATAAAATATTAAGTACTAAAGAAGAAAGAGATATTATTATTAATTTATTAAAAATAAAATCAATAATTGAAAAATCAGTAAGTACAAGAACAATAAACGAAATAGCTGAATATTTATATAAATTAACTAATAGTTTTAATGCTTTTTATGGTAAGCATGAAATATTAACAAATAAAGATAATAGTAAACAGACAAGCTGGATTACTTTAACTAATATTGTTTTAGAAACTAATTTAAAATTATTAAATATTTTAGGAATTAATGTTCCTAATAAAATATAAAAAAATTAACAATTTAGTTAATTTTTTTTAATTATCAGCATAACTATCAAAATAATTTTGAATCAATACTACTGGGGTTCCTTTATCACCACTACCTGATGTTAAATCAGCTAAAGAACCAATTAAATCAGTTATCTTTCTTGGGGTTGTGCCTTGAGATTCCATCCAACCAGTCAAATTTTTATTTTTATGTTTTATTTCTTCTTTGATAGCTTTATTTAAATTATCGCCTTTTAAATTAGAAAACTTATTATCGGCAATAAATTTTAATTTTATTTCATTCGGATGACCATTTAAACCTTTAGTAAATGCTGGTGATACTACTGGATCTGCTAGCTCCCATATTCCACCACTAGGATCTTTAAAAGCGCCGTCTCCATATATCATTACTTCGATTTTTTTATTAGTTAACTCTTGCATTTTCTTTTGAACTTCTAAAACTATTTTTTCTCCATTTCTTGGAAAAAGTTTTAAATATTCTTCAGTTGCTTTATTAGATCCTAATAAGCCATATAAAGGATGATAGCCATGATTACTATTTTTTTCATTTAATATTTCTGTTAAATCATAAACATTATTATTTTCAGATAATAATAAATTTTTAGTTCTTTTTCGGGAATGAATATCACAGCATATTATATCGTTAGTGAAATCTAATATTTTTTGAGGATTGTTTGTAAAAATAAAATTAATTTCACAATTTTCATCATTAACTAATTTTTTATAAAATTCAACCATATTAATCCCAGTAAAAGGATGTTTATAATCTTTGAATTTATCATTATATTCTTCTTCTAATATGGTATCTCCTAGATTATATCCTAATTTATATAACTTATCTTCATCCATAATTGAGTTACCAACTTCATCACAAGGAAAACTTAATAGCATGGTTATTTTACTACAAGATCTAGCAATGCCTTTTAAAATAATAGAAAATCTATTTCGACTTAATATTGGGTATACTAAACCAATATGCCCTGATTTTATTTTTTTACTAACTTCATTTGCAATATCATTTATATGAACATAATTATTTTCTGAAATTGCAACAACTGCTTCAGTAATGGCAATAACATCATTATCATTAAACTTAAAGTTCTCACTTATACTTGCATCTATTAATGATTTAGTAATTATATTAACCAAATAATCACCTTTTTTAATTATTGGTGTTCTAATACCTCTTACAACAGTACCAACATTTCTCACTTTACTGCCTCATTTCCTTATCTATTATAGCATAAATAAAATTAAAAAAAGAAGTGAATTTGCACTTCTTTTAGCAGCAGTGATCGTTTTCTTTATGACCGCCCCAAGACCAGCCGGCTCCTATAATTATTACTAATAATATAAATAATACTATCCATAAAGCTGCTCCTAATCCATAACCAGAAGTGGTACCAACATAAGTGCCAGGACAGCATTGAGAACCATATCCCATATTTTGCCCACCACTATATCCATAATAATACATTTTTATACCTCCTTTGTATCTACTATAGTTTACTCAAATGGGCTTACTTTTGACATAACTTTTTGTTGTAGGTTAAAAGAAAGTTCTATGATATAATTTTTATAAGAGGGTGAAAAAGTGTTCGGATATATAAAAGGAATCGTAAAAATAATTAATTCTAATAGTATTATATTAGAAAATAATAATATTGGTTATATTATTTTTGTACCTAACCCATATAGTTATAAAATAGATAATGAATATATGGTATATCTTTATAATTTTATTAAAGAAGATGAAAACTCTTTATATGGTTTTAATAGTGAAGAAGAAAAGAATTTGTTTTTAAAGTTAATAAATGTTAAAGGTTTAGGACCTAAAACAGCATTACCAATGTTTGCATCTGGAAGTGTAAAAGGTATAATAGATGCTATTGAAAGAGAAAACATTTTATATTTAAAAAAGTTTCCTAAAGTTGGAGATAAATTAGCAAGACAAATTATTTTAGATTTAAAAGGTAAATTAATTATAATTAAAACAGCTAGTAACGAAAGTGAAGAATTAATAGAAGTATTAGTTGGTCTAGGATATAAATTAGCTGATATTAAAAAAATACTTCCTAAAATATCTAGTGAATTAACAATTGAGAACCAAATAAAAGAAGCATTAAAATATATGTTAAGATAACTTATTGACAAAGAAACAAACGTTCGGTATATTAATTATAATATAATTGAGGAGGAGATTACTTGAAAATAGGAATAGATATTGATGATACAATAACTAATACGATAGAAGAAACTATTAAATATTTAAATATGTATAATCAAAAATATGATAAAAATGATGATGTTGCATCAAAATCTTTTGATTTTTTTGTGAAACATATTGAAGATATTCAAATTAATGTTAAATTAAAACCTGGGGTTAAAGAAGCTTTTTATGAATTAAAACAGATGGGTTATGAAATAATTATTATAACTGCTAGAGGAAGCGAAATAGAGTATCAACATGAAAAAATAACTAAAGATTATTTTAAAAAACATAATTTACCATATGATAAAATATATTTTGGTGATTATAATAAAGGGGACGTAGCTTTAATTGAAAATATTTCGGTATTTATTGATGATCGAGTTTACAATTTAGATGATGTAGCCCAACATGGAGTTGAATGTTTGCATTTTGTAAGTGATATGAATATAAAGTCACCATATAAAAAGTTTGATAATTGGCAAGATATTATTTTGTATTTAAAAAATAGGGGGTAGATATGAGAAGTGAAATTTTGAATAATGAGGAATTAAGTACTGATAATTTTGAAACGAGTTTAAGACCAAAATATATAAAAGAATATATAGGTCAGGGAGAAGTAAAAGAAAATATTAAAGTATTTATTGAAGCAGCAAAAATAAGAGGCGAAGCACTTGATCATGTTTTATTATATGGTCCGCCTGGTTTAGGAAAAACAACCCTTGCTTATATAATAGCTAATGAACTTGAATCTGATATTAAAACGACAACTGGTCCATCAATAGAAAAAACTGGTGATTTAGCAGCGGTCTTATCTAGTTTAGAACCTGGTGATGTTTTATTTATTGATGAAATTCATCGCATGCCTAGATTTATTGAAGAAATATTATATTCAGCGATGGAAGATTTTTGTATTGATATTGTTGTTGGAACTGAAGGATCAAGCAGATCTATTAAAATAGAACTTCCTCCTTTTACTTTAGTTGGAGCAACAACAAGAGCAGGTGATTTATCAGCTCCTTTAAGAGATCGATTTGGTATTGTATCAAAACTTAATTATTATAGTGAAGAAGAATTAACTGAAATTATTATGAGAACAAGCAAAGTATTAGATATGGATATTGATGAAATAGCAGCTAAAGAACTAGCTAAAAGAAGTCGTAAAACCCCGAGAATTGCAAATCGATTATTTAAAAGAGTGAGAGATTTTTCGCAAGTGGAAGGTAAAGTAATTATTGATAAAGAAATAACTAAAAAATCATTAGAACGATTAAAAGTAGATAAATATGGTCTTGATCAAATAGATATTGAATATTTAGATAGTTTAATCAAAAAATTTAATGGGGGACCAGTTGGAGTTGAAACTATTGCTTCATCAATTGGAGAAGAAGTAAGTACTCTTGAAGATATAGTTGAACCTTATTTAATGCAAGAAGGATTTATTAAAAGAACGCAACGAGGAAGAGTTGTAACTGATAAAGC
>JAQVVC010000073.1 GCA_028699175.1 Bacilli bacterium
TTAAAATGATTTCAGAATTAAATATTGCTAAAGAAAATGCTGATAAAGCTAATAGGGCAAAAAGTGATTTTTTATCAAGTATGTCTCATGAAATTAGAACTCCTTTAAATGTTATAGTAGGATTATCAGAAGATATGGAATCAAGAGATAATTGTCCAGAAGAAATGAAAGGAGATTTAAAGGATGTTGTATCAACATCAAGAACGCTTCTTGAAATTGTTGGTAATATTATGGATATTAGTAAAATTGAAAGTGATAAAATGGAAATAATAGAAATTCCTTATAACTTTAAAGAAGAAATAGAAACATTAGCTAGAGTTCAGTCAATAAGAATCGGTGATAAACCAGTAGAATTAAAAGTAAATATTGCTGAAGATATTCCATATGAATTAATAGGAGATAAAGGACATGTTAAACAAATTATAAATAATCTTTTATCAAATGCGATTAAATATACTGATAAAGGAATGATAGATTTTTCAGTAAGATGTATAAACAAAAATAATAAGAGTCTTTTAATAATTTCATGCAAAGATACAGGTAGAGGTATTAAGGCGGAAAATATAAACAAACTATTTACTAAATTTGAAAGATTAGAAGCTGAAAAAAATACTACAACTGAAGGTACTGGATTAGGGCTTGCAATTACTAAAAAATTAGTTGAACTAATGGGAGGAAAGATTAATGTTGAATCAAAGGTTGGAAAAGGATCGATATTTATGGTGCAAATTCCTCAAAAAATAAGTTCTTTAGCAAAACCTTTAACTGAAACACAAATGATTAATACCGCGGAAATAATTAGTGCTAATAAAAGAAAAAATATTGATTATACCAATAAAAAAATATTAATTGTTGAAGATAATGAATTAAATATTAAAGTAGCTAGAAGAAGTTTAAAACCGCTTTCATTAGGAGTAATTGAAGAATGTTATAATGGTAAGGAATGTCTTGATTTAATCAAATCAGGGAAACAATATGATTTAATATTAATGGATATTATGATGCCGGTAATGAGTGGTGAAACAGCAATTGAAGAATTAAAGAAACTAAATAATTTTAATACCCCAATCATAGCTTTAACAGCTGATGCTATTGCTGGTGCAGAAGAAAAATATAAAAATATGGGCTTTATTGATTATATATCGAAACCTTTTTCTAAAGATCAAATTAAATTAAAAATTAATCTAATTTTTAGAAAGTCAGATGCATCACTTAAAAATAGAGAAAAAAATCCAGTAGTCGATAAATGGGAAGATGTTCCGACTTATACAATTACTGATTCTAATATTACCAAAAAAGAAAAAGAAAATTAAATTTAAAAGATTTTATATCTTTATAATCTAATATAAAAAAGAAATTGAGGAATATAAAATGAGAAAAGTGTTTTTATATTTATATCCAGTAAGAGAATATTCAGATGTAATTTATAAAGCAACTAATTATGATGATTTGGGATTACAAAATCCTTTTGAAGTATTAAATGAATGTATACAAAAAAGATATCGCCAAAATGGTTTTGAAATTATATTTATTATGTATCCTGATAAAGAAATATATGGTATTGATGTTAAACAAGATGATAAAGTACTTTATACTGATATTACTTTTAAAGAAGCTATTGGTTATGATATAGAGGGTAATAAAAAAGAAGTTACAGATATAAAATATCCTAGTGAAGAAGATATTTTTAATAAAGTTGGAAAAGTAGATAGAATTGTTATTGGTGGTTATCATCATTCAGATTGTGTAAGAAGAGTAGCTGAATATTTTAATGAAAGAGGAATAAATACTTTAGTAGATTTAGATTTAACGGATTTATTTTTTAATAGATATTATGAAGATGATTTTGATATCGAAAACTATGATTTAAAAATAAAGAAGGATAATTTAATGACGATATTTGTTGAATTGTTTGGAGTCGATTATAAAGCAAAATTTGATGAAATATATGGAAGTCCTATATTTCAATTTAATGATGAAGTTTTTGAAGAAAAAATTAAAAAACTTTAAATAAAAGTGAGCTAAGAAGTGTTGATAGTCCAAATAACAGTAACGTAAATGGAAAGAAAAATTGGTGATATAAATATTAATTAATAATATAATTAGTGCCGAATAAGTAATTTGTATGGACTTTATCTAAATTTTTCCAACATCTTAATTTAGATTATGAACACGCAAAAAAGAATATTAAAGATTATTATTTTGATCGCTATCTTAAAAATTATTTAAATTAGTTAGAAGAAAATATCGAAACCGATTAACTTGCTCATGGGACATGTGCTAAAAATGGAGAAAAAATATTAATAAAAAGTTTAACAAAAAGATAATAAATATTTAACTTTATAATCTTAACTAAATATGGATTTTATTTTTAAAATTGTGTCACTTAATACTTTAATTTGCAATACATAATCAAGCTACAAAAATGCTTGCTTTAACATTTCTTTTTGTGGTATATATTAGAAATATAATAGAAAGACAAATATAATTTGAAAGTGAGGTAATAGTATGGCATTTGATTATAAAAAAGAATATAAAGAATTTTATATGCCTAAGAATAAACCGAGTATTGTAGAAATCCCTAAAATGAAT
>JAQVVC010000031.1 GCA_028699175.1 Bacilli bacterium
AATATTATGCCTAAATTAATAATATAGGAATTTCAATTCTTTGTCAATTACTTTTATTTAGTTTCTTAAGTTCTTCATAATATAAAACTTCACAAACCATTACATAAGGTATTACAAACCAAAATGCTACTATGATAATTAAATACCAGCCAATAAAGCTTAACGCAAATTTAAAATAATCCCATTTATAACCATTAATTAAATTATTACTTTCTTTGATACAATTAATCGGATCTTTTTCGCCATCAGCCATTATAAAAGGGGCGAAGTGAAATATTATTGCTAATATAACACCAGGAATAATTAAACAGAACATTCCTAAAGTTATAAATAATCCCGTTATAAAGTATAAACCAAATGTAAAGAAAAATATATTATATGGTTTAAATATATCATTTATTTTATATTTTTTATTTTTAACTATTTTAATGATATACGCAAGTATTCCAATTGTTAAAGGATACATCGTTATTTGAATAAATGATTTTATTAAAGAACGATATCCTTCATTGATAATATTTTCATCTATAATAAAGAACAATGATGCTGCAGTTAATTCAATAATTAAATAAGGAATAAATATTTTCCATAGGTTAGTTTTTAGTATTTCTTTAGCTTGTTTTTTGATTTTTTTTCGATCCATGTTTACCTCTTAATCTATAAAGATTATGCTTTCTAATATTTTTTCTTGATTAGGGAATGACTTAATATTTTTTATATTATTTAATAAAAAGTTTTCACTATCTTTTTGACATTGTAATAATATTTTATAATCATTTTTTAAATTAGCTATTTTAAAATTCATATCACCACTTTGTTTTACACCAAATAAATCCCCTGTTCCTCTTAACTGAAAATCTTTTTCACTAATATAAAAGCCATCATTACTTTCTTCTAAGATTTTTAATCTTTCTTTTTCATAATTACTTATTAAGTAACATTTACTTTGTAGATCACTTCTTCCTACTCTTCCTCTTAATTGATGTAATGTAGCTAGACCAAATCTTTCAGCGTTAAATATTACCATTGTTGTAGCGTTTTTGACATCTATTCCGACTTCAATAACAGTTGTTGATATTAATATTTTTATGATATTATTCTTAAAATCATTCATGATTTTTTCTTTTTCTTTTGTCTTAATTTTACCATGAATAGTTCCAATTGGTATCTTATTATTATAGGCCGATGCGAATTTTTTCTTTATTGATTCAATATCTTCAATATCTAGTTCTTCATTTTCATTTACTAGGGGAACAATCACATATATTTGATGACCTTTTTTTATTTCTTCTAATATGTCATATAATACTTCTTTAATATCAGAATCAGAAACTAGCTTTGTAATTATTTTTTTATTATTTTGAGGTTTATTTTTAATAAAAGAGATATCCATATCACCATAAATAGTTAAAGCTAAGGTTCTAGGAATTGGTGTTGCGCTCATATAGATAACATCAACATCTCGACCTTTTTCTTGTAAATTTTTTCTTTGTTTAACTCCAAAACGATGTTGTTCATCAGTTATTACCAGACCTAAATTATTAAAAATTATTTCTTCATTAAGGACAGAATGAGTACTTATGACAATGTTAATTTTATTTTCTTTTATTTCTTTAATAATCTCTTTTCTTTCTTTTATTTTAGTTGAACTAGTTAATAAAGCAACATTAATGTTATATTTTTTAAATAGTGTTTTAAAGTTTTCAAAGTGTTGAAAAGCTAATATTTCAGTAGGTACCATAATAACTCCCTGATATCCAGCTAAGTAATTTATATATAACGAAATAAAAGCCATGATTGTTTTACCGCTTCCAACGTCTCCTAAGATTAAACGATTCATTCTTTTTTGAGATTTAAAATCATTTATAATTTCTTGTAAGACGATATTTTGATCTTCAGTTAATTTATATGGTAAATTATTGATAAATTCTTGTAATTTCTTTTCATCATATAATTTTATATTTTCTAGCTTCTGTTTTTGTATTTTTTGTTTTAAAAAGTTCAGTTTTAACATATAAACAAATAACTCTTCATAAGTAAGCATTAATTTACTCTGTTTTATTTCATTAGGTGATGATGGCTGATGAATATATTTTAAAGCTAATTTTTTATCAATAAATTTATAACTACTTATTAAATCATTAGGAATATAATTAGGAATATTAATATTTGCTTTTAAAGTATTAGCAATTATTTTATTAAAATTTTGTCTTTTAATATTAGATGTTAAGTGATAAATAGGTTCAATTTTATATTCAATAATTGGATTTAATTTTATATCTGATGCTGTAAAAGTATTTTTTAGTTTATTATATTTACCTATAATAGTAATTAATTTATTAATTTTTAAATTGTTTTTAAGAAAAGCTCGATTAAAAATTACAACATTAATAATTATATTATCGGTTTTTAAATTAAATGCTAACTTATTTAAGTTTCTTTTAATATACATAACTTTAGGCATTGACTGAATATAACCATTTATCACTACTTCTTTATCATCGTTTATTTCTTTTATATTTACCGGTTTAAAATAGTTATAACGAAAAGGATAATACGTTAATAAATCTTTTATTGTATTAATATTTAATTTGTTTAATTCAGATATTGTTTTAGTACCAATTCCTTTTATTTCTTCTAACATTTTACCCTCCATTGTTTATTTTCAAAAAGTTTTCGAAAAGTGTTGACAAAAATTACCTTTTAATATAGTATATAAAGCACCAATTCACTTTATGGCGAATTGGTGCTAGTATCACACTAGCCAACCCCTTTTTATTCTTTGAAGTCGACCTCAGGGGGCGACTTCTTTTTTTTATTTGTTGGCTATATTATTATAATATTCATATCTTTTAATAGCAGCTTCTTTATTTAAATCTAATAATTCTTTAGCTATTTCAGGATCTTTTATATTTAAAGCATTATATCTTACTTCATTATTTAAGAATTCTTCATATTTATCAAAGTTGGGTTCTTTTGAATCTAAATATAACTTATTATCTTTATAACGCATTAATATATTATAACCAGATTCAACTCCTAATTTTTGTTTTTGAACACTATTAGATAATCCCCCTTTTATACCATGTTCAACACAAGGTGAATAAGCTATTATTATAGAAGGTCCATTATGTTCTTCTGCTTCTTTAAAGGCTTTGATACTATGCATCATATTAGCACCTAAATTTATTTCGGCAGCATAAATATTTGGATATGTCATTGCGATTCTAAATAAATCTTTTTTATGAGTTCTTTTACCCATATTGGCAAATTCTGCTACTGCACCTATTTTACTTGCTTTACTAGATTGACCACCAGTATTAGAATATACTTCACTATCTAATACTAATATATTAACGTTTTTACCACTTGATAAAACATGATCAATACCACCAAAACCAATATCATAAGCCCAACCATCACCACCAATAGTCCAGACACTTTTAGGGGTTAAGTATTCAATTAGGTCTTCTTTTAAATATTTTTTTGCTTCTTCTTCTAATGCTTTTGTTTTTTGATAATTATTTTTATTTAAAATCCATTTTTCATAAAACTTAGCAACGTTTTTATTTTTAGATTCTTTTAATATTTTATCAATTCTTTTTTGCATTTTTGTATAAGTTTCTAAGATACCTAAACCAAATTCAGCATTATCTTCAAATAAACTATTAGCCCACGATACTTTATATGGAGTAGATGGACATGATGCCCCATAAATACTAGAGCAACCAGTAGCGTTTGCAATAACTAACTTTTCACCTACTATTTGCGTTAATAATTTTAAATATGGCGTTTCACCACAACCTGCACATGCACCACTAAATTCAAATAATGGCTTTTTAAATTCTAATCCTCTGATAGTATCAGGAGGATATTCAGGATTATGATGATTATTAAATAAATCATTAGCTATCTTTTGAGTTTCTTCATCATACTTATCAAAACTAAAACAGTTTTTAGGGCATTCTTTAACACATATTCCGCAACCAGTACAATCAGCCTGACTTACTGCAATAATAAAATCTTTATCTTGTTCTATTGCGTTTATTGATTGATTTGAATATCTATTTCCTTTATTAAGCAAAAATTGTCTAATTACTGAGTGAGGACATATCATTGAACAAATACCACACTGAATACAATTGGTTTTATCCCATTTAGCAACCAAGGAAGTTAAATTTCTTTTTTCTAAAGCACTTGTTCCTCCTGGAAAGTGACCATCAGTATGGTCTATTAAATCACTTACTTTTAAATCATAGCCTTTTCGGGCATTAATAATACTAAAAATATCTTCTTTAATGTTGAAATCGATAGTTTTTTCATCATTTATTTGAACTAATTTAATATCTTTTTTACTATCTTTAATACTGTTTATATTAGCTTCAACTATATCTTTACCTTTTTCTTTAAATCTTTCGGTTACAGACTTTGTTAAAACTTTTTCATAATTAGGATAATTAAGTAACATGAAAATATTAGCTTCCATAATAATACTTATTTTACCTTTGATATTATTTTTAAGCGAAATATTTTCAGCATCGATCGTATAAACCTTTATTTTTTTATTATTGATTATTTTTTTAACACTATTAGGTAAAAATTTATTTAACTCTTCATCATTTCTAGAAGTATTAATTAAGATTGTTCCCTCTTGATTAATATTAGATATCATATCAAATTTATGAAAATATTCATCTTTTGATATAACTATTAATTCGGGGTTAGTTGTATAATAAGGAGCTTTTATTAATTTATCACTAAACCTTAAGTGATTTATGGTAACTCCCCCACTTTTTTTAGAATCATATTCACTATATCCTTGAATATAATTATCTGTTCCAATAATCTTTAAGATATCTTTACTAGAACTAACTAAGCCATCTGATCCAAAACCATAAATTTTTATTTCTTTATATTTACTTTTACTTTGATAATCATAATGTTTTAAACTAGTGTTAGTTACATCATCATCAATACTAATGGTAAAATTATGCTTAGGGTTATTTTCTAACATCATAAAAATATCATATATATCATTTGGAGTTGTATTTTTACTAGATAAACCATATCTTCCACCATAGATATTAATATCTTTATTATTTAATGTCGATAATACATCTAAATATAAGGGTTCACCTACACTACCATGTTCTTTAGTACGATCTAATACCGCAATATATTTTACACTTTTAGGTAATACTTTTTCTAAATATTTTTTACTAAAAGGGCGATATAAATGAACTTCAATTAAACCATATTCATTTTTTATTTTATTAATATTGGCTATTACTTCTTTAATAGTATCACATACTGAACCCATCGCAACTATAACATATTTAGCTAAAGGACTCCCATAATAATTAAATGGTTGATAATTAGTTTTAATTAAATTATTTAGTTTTTGCATATTTTCATTAACGATATCAGGAATTTTATCATAATAAATATTTTTAGCTTCCATCATTTGAAAATAGATATCTTCATTTTGAGCTGTCCCTTTAGTAATACTTTTTCCTGAATTTAATGCTCTTTTACGAAACTCATTTATTTTATCAATATTTACTAAGCTTTTTATTTTATCATTTGTAATTTCTTCAATTACGTTTACTTCATGACTAGTTCTAAAACCATCGAAAAAATGTAAAAAAGGAATACTACTATCAAGAGCAGATAGATGAGCTATTAATGCTAAATTATAAGCATCTTGAACATTAGTACTTGCTAAGATAGAAAAACCAGTCATTCTCGTAGCATAAATATCTTGATGATCCCCAAAGATACTTAAAGCATGAGTAGATAAACTTCTTGAAGCGACATGTATTACCCCAGGAAGCATTTCCCCCGCCATTTTATACATATTAGGTAACATTAAAAGTAAACCTTGACTTGATGTAAAAGTTGAAGCTAAGGAACCAGATATTAAAGCTCCGTGAAGAGCTCCAGCTGCTCCTCCTTCACTTTGCATTTGAATAACATTAACATTATCATCAAAGATGTTTTTTTCATTATTATTGCTTAATAAATCCATTTGACTAGCCATTGGACTTGATGGAGTAATTGGATATATGAAACTTATATCACTTAATTTATATGCCATTTTAGCGCATGCTGCACATCCATCTATTATTTTCATTATATCCCATCTTTCTATTCTAATTATATTATAAATAGTATCCTTAAGCAAATAAAAACAATATTATGCTCTTTCAAATAATATTGTCTTACTATTTTCATATTCAAATAAATCATTAATATTTAATGCTGAAATATTATCTAGCCAATTATCACTGCATCCTATTATTATATATTGATTATTTTTCAATAAGTTACTAACTGCATTTATTTCAACACCACTATTTAAATTAGGTATATTTATAGTATCTTCCCACATTATTATTTCTTTTTTATTTTTAATTAATAATTCTTCATATACGATTTTATAATTTATATTTATTACATCATTAAAGACTGCTTTATAACAAAAAATTTCAGCAGGAGATATATTATTACTGATAATAAATTTTACTTTTGTATTAACTAGTTTAGTATTTATTTTATTTTTTCTAAAAAGATAATTTATTTCTTTAACTAATTTTTGGACATTATATATTTTATTATTTTTTATTATATTAGATTTAATTTTTTCTTTAATTAATTTTTTAGTTTTTTTATTATATATATAAATATTATAATCAGTTAATTTAACTACATAGATATTATCACGTCCTTAACGATTTATATTTGTTTTTAGTTATTTCTCCACCTTTTATATGTCTTGTTTTTAAATGATTACTCATAATTGTTTTTATTTGTTCATAAAGATTTTTATTTATTTTTTCTAACCTTTCTGTTATATCTTTATGAACAGTACTTTTACTTATATTAAAAGACTTAGCCGCTTCTCTGACAGTAGCATTATTTTCAATAATGTATAACGCTTCTTTAATTACTCTATTTTTTATCTTAAACACCCCTAATAAATTATATATATTAGGGGTGGATTTTAGGATAAATCTTTAACATTCATTTGATAAAAAGTTTCAGGATTAATATTGACGCCATTATTTATAACTTCAAAAAGTAACATGTTTTCACTATCAGTTATAATTTTATTATTACCACTTGTACCAATTATATCCCCTTGTTTTAATACATCGCCAACTTTAACATCAACTTCATTTAAACTTTGATAAATAGTAGTTAGATTATTAGAGTGTTTTATTGTAACAATATTCCCAATTAGTTCATCGGTTTTTACATCTTCGACTGTTCCATCTAATACATTATTAATTTCAAATTGTTCTTCACAAGCATATAATATTCCTGTGTTTGGCATATAGGTATTTTGATAAAGAATTAATGCATTTTCTTGGACTTTTGCATCATCATTTTTATCATAAAATCCTTTCAAAATTTTTACTTTTTCATTAGTAAATGGTTTTAATATCTTTTCATTAGTATACTCAACAACCGGTACTTCAGTATTTTTAATAACTCCTCTAAAGACATATGATAAATTATCATATGATAATGTTCCGGCTTTTAAAGTTTTTCCGACTAAAAATAAACTAGATACAATAGCTCCTATCGAAATAATATAAACACAAATTACTACCCAACTCTTCAACTTGTATTTTGGTTTCATATAAACACCTTCCTAGTTAAAGTTTGAGTAATATTTAGGATTTTATACTAGATTTTGGTAATTTTTATATTATTATAATAATAATTTAAGATTTCATTATAAGTATAACCTTCTTTAGCCATTCCGTTAGCTCCATATTGACTCATACCAACACCATGACCATATCCTTTCGTAGTAATAATATATTTATTATCTTCTTTAATAATGGTAAAGTCAGTTGATCTTAAAGATAAAAACTGTCTTATATCTAAACCAGAATATATATTATTATTTATTTCAATAGTAGATACTCTACCAGTTTCATTTCTAGTAATATTTTGAATATTTATACTTTCTTTAATATTTAAAATAGTTTTAATTTCATCTTCGGTGATTGTCTTTTCAAATATAAAGTTTTTTATTTCTGGATTATCCCATTTAGATGGCTTACTTTCTATTTGGACATCTTTAAAGACATTTTTTGAGTTTTCAGTATAGCCGTTACTCATTGAAAAATAAAAAGCTTTTAATATTTTATCTTCTCTTTTTATAACTAAATTTTTAGTTTCATTAACACAAGCTTTAATTTTTTTATAAAATTTATTATAATCTTTTCCCCACTTGGCTTTTAATTCTTCGTTTGTTAAATATACTTGATCATTAATTGTTGAAGTAATCTTGATTTCATTATTTTTCTTTTTACTTAGAACATAACTTCTCGCTGCTATGGCTTGAGCTTTTAACGCTTCATCATGAAATAAAGCTGGCATTTCAGCTGCTGCAACCCCAAAAACATAATCTTCTAAATTAATATTTAAATTTCTATCTGTTAAATTAATCATTATCTCTTGATAATTATTATCATCAAAATAAATAGTCTTGTATTTTACTACAAAACTAATAATACTAATTGGTAATAAAAAAAGTATAATATAGATTAATTTTTTTATTATTATTCCTCCTAATTATTATTGTATCCAGGCTGATAAGAGCATTTTATCAAATAACCTGAATTCTCCACTTACAACATTTTGTGCATTATCATTAATAAAAATTTCATATTCGATAGTATACCCCAAACCGAAATACTTTTTATTTATCTTTCCCACTTCAGAAGTAAGATCTATTTTATCATGATTTAATAATATTAAAGGTTCTATTTTGGTATTATTATTGAATCTTTTTACTTCAATAAAAATAAATATAGAGTAAACTAATACTATTAAAATTAATATGTTTAATACTTTTTTCATAATAAACTACTTGCATTTAAAAAATCAATAATAAAACTACCAAGTAAATAACCAAGTGATAAAGCTAAAATAAAAACAAATACTCTAGCTTCATTTTTATAATTCTTTTTAAAAAAATTATTAAAATTTATTCCCGATAGAGCAAAGACACTTAAAAGGACTGATAAAGTATATATCAATACTTTATACATTGTATTCTCCATCTTCTATTTTAGTAATTTTATTAATTCGTCTTAGGTGTCTTTCTTCATTTTTAAAATCAGTATTGATAAATACATCGATTATTTTAATTAATTCATTAATATTGTTTTTGGTGCTTAAAGCTATTATATTAGCGTCATTATGTTCTTTAGATAAAGAAGCCTCATTAACATTAGAAACGTGAGCACATCTAATACCTTTAACTTTATTAGCGGCAATACTCATACCTATTCCTGTACCACATAATAGAATCCCCAAATCAACATCTTTTTTCGATACTGCACTTCCTACTAAAAAAGCATAATCAGTATAATCATCCACTGGAGAATTACTTGGGCTTAAATCAAAAACTTGATAATTTTTAGATTCTAGATATTTTATAATTTCTTTTTTTATTAATTCACCATTATGATCAGTTGCAATTGCTATTTTCATTTCATCAC
>JAQVVC010000032.1 GCA_028699175.1 Bacilli bacterium
AAGGCTGGATTTTCTTTTCTAATTTTATTACCTAAAAATTGTAATAATTCTCCATCTTGGGTATCACCTATTTCTTTTTCGATAAAATAATAAAAATATGCTTGTAAATCATAAAGTGGTTTGGCAATTTTAATATTTTGGGAATTAAAATGTTTCTGAATAATTCCAACTGCAGTACTTTTACCATATGAACTAGGAGCAATAAAACATATTCTCATATTATTCCTTTCTATGAATTGTATTTTTTACACTTGTTAGCCCTAAAAAAAAGTATTTATAATACATTTTTTATCTTTATATGTTTTTTAAATCGATATAACTTAGCTGGTTTTGTTCCCTCAAACTTAGTATATTTATTTGTATCTTCAATAATTCCTAAACTAAAAAATTTTTTTCTAAAGTTTCTTTTATCTATCGTTTTATTAAAGATGGTCTCATATACTTTTTGAATCTCAGGCATAGTAAAACCATTAGGATATAAAGACTGTAAGATATTTGATTCAACTATTTTATTTTTTAATTCATTAAAAGCAGCATCTAGAATTTCTTTATGATCATATGCTAGCGGCGGAATATTATCAAGAGCAAACCAATCAGCATCAGAAGTCTTTAATGTTTGTTTCAAAAAATTTACTTTATTGGCATCAATTACTCCAAGATAACCTAAAGCAATCATTCTCTGAACTGGTGATCTTTTAATTTTTCCAAAAACTTTAAATATCGAAACGTCAATTCCTACGATACCCGTTTTTTCAAATATTTCTCTTTTTATTCCTTCTTCAAGATCTTCATTATTATATAAAGCTCCTCCAACAAGAGCCCACTTATCTTTATATGGTTTATTAGTTCTTTTTACTAAAAGCACTTTAACAATGCCCTTTTCAACCGTAAATATTGACGCAATTAAATGAATACCTATCTTTTTATATAAAGGATTATTTACTTTCATATATTTTATCACCAATATATATTGTAAGTGTACTTTTTACATTTGTCAATATTTTTTATTAAAAAAAAGCAGAAATTTTACAATTTATTATCTGCTTTTTTTTCGATACTTTTTTAAACATTTTTTTATTTATTTATTTTATCTATTATTTATTCTAATGGTATATAGATGTCGGTTAAACTTTTATCTTTTGCATTTCTTGGTGGCTCTGTAATATACATTTCAAATGGAAAAGAATCTCTAGGCTTTTCTTTACTTTTAAATAACCATTCATGATAAGAATACTTCCATGCCTCATCATATTCTCTTCTCGATAAATTATAATGAAGAATTGCATATTTACCTGATATATTCATTGTACTTATATTGCCTTCTTCTTTATAATTAGAGTCAAGTGGTACTGTCATAGCCATACTTGTTCTTAAATTTGTACCTTTAGTAATAAAAGGATTATCATGATAAATTGTAATTATTTTTGTAACATTCGGAATTATTAAATTGTTTTTTTCAGCAAAAGCAACTAATTCTTTATGCATTTTTAAAGCATTTTTTCTAAAATCTAATTATGTACCTTTAAACATAATGTAAATTACCTTTATCTCTATATCTTTTTTAGATATTTGAGGTTTTTCCATTGGATAATTTCATCTCCTTTATTAATAAAAATTTTCTTATTAAATAATTTAATTCAATAGTTCTTCTATCTCTTGTTTTATATTTTTATCAACTATACTTTCTTCTAAACATTTATTTAAATATATAACAATTTCTTTAAAATGGATTTCTCTTTCTATTTCAATTAATATATTAACAACATCAGTTGTCATAACTTTAATATTTGTTGAAGGTCTAGCTTTAATATTAATTTTAGTAAGTTTCATTACAACTTTTTCACAAATTTTTTGGTCAAAATTTGTTCCTTTTAAAATATTACTGATTCCTTGAATACATAATCTTGCAGTACTTATTTTTTCATCATTACAGAAAAATAAATACTTATCGATAATATTTTTAGTATTAATTCCTTTATCCCACTTAATATTTAACGCTATTAATTTTAAACCGATAGTTCGAAAATATGAATTATTACTATCTAACATATTAACAAAATTATTCCAATATGGATAAACATCATTTTTCATCTCTGATCTATATTGGAGAATCAAAAAAGAAGGATATCTTATTTTATCATCTGTTGATAATAAATTTCCAATAAGCTCTTTTATATTTTCTTCATTTAAAGATTCTGCCACATCATATAATTCTTCTTTTTTATATTTTTTTACATCCATATTTACCAACCTATAATAACTATATAATATTCTATGATTATTTTCTATTTATTTTTTGTATTTTTATCAAGTCATACCATATTGTGCAAAGAAGTGCTATAGAAAAAGCCCATAAAAATTGGTTAAAAGTTAACGCTACTGTACCTACAATTTCTTGAAAAAATGGTATATAAATAACAATTAATAAAGCTATTAATATTACAATATTTATAACTAAAATAACTTTATCTTTTAAAATGTTAATAAAGTTAATGATTGTTAAGTTTTTATTGATATTAACATAAACAATAAACAGATTAGATAATATTAAGACTGTCAAAGCAAATGTTCTTGCCATTTCACTAGAATAACCATTAGTTAATAAATATATATAACTACCCAAAAAACCAAGTGAAATAATTAATCCTTGAACAATATATGTAAAAACATATTTCTTGTTTAAAATGTTTTCATTGGTTTTTCTTGGCCTTTTTTTCATAATATCTTCATCAGCAATACATCTTTGAAAAACAATCGATGAAATCGGATCTATAATTAACTCTAACAAAACAACATGAATAGGTAATAATAATATTGGAAAATTAAATAAAGGTATTAATAAAGCAATTAAAGCAATTGGAATATGAACTATTAAAACATAACCAATAGCTTTGCGAATATTTTCATAGATATGTCTTCCATTTTCAACTGCAGTTATTATTGTTTTAAAATTGTCATCTAATAAAATTAATTTAGATGCTTCTTTAGCTACTTCGGTTCCTCTCTTTCCCATCGCAATTCCGATATCTGCTTTTTTTAAAGCGGTAGCATCATTTACCCCATCACCTGTCATAGCTACAACCATGTTATTTCTTTGGAAAGCCTCAACGATACGCATTTTATGATTTGGGTAAACTCTAGCAAAGATTGTTACATCTTTAACCAGTTTTGCTAATTCTTCATCATCTATTTTTTCTAATTTTTCTCCCGTAATAACTTTTTCACAATTTTTAAGCCCTATTTCTTTACCAATTGCTTTTGCTGTTTCGCCATTATCACCAGTAATCATTACTAATTTAATTCCCGCTTGATAGCAATTTTCTATTGCCTCTTTTACTCCATAACGTGGAGGATCAACAAATGCTAATAAACCGGCAAAAGAAAACTGATATTTATCTAATGATTGTTCAATTTTAGAACTCTTACTATGAGCAACTGCTAAAACCCGATATCCTTTATTTGAAAAAAACTTAACTTTTTCTGATATTTCTTTTATTTCATCTTCATTTAAGTTACATAAAGGTAATACTTGTTCATATGCACCCTTTACATAAACATTATAATTATTATTTTTCTTAAAAACATGCCCCATTATTTTGGTTTCAGAACTAAACGGATATTCAAATACAGGCTCATCATCCATAAATTCAGTGGTAACATTCTTTTTTCGGCAGAAATCAATAATAGCTTGTTCCATAGGATCAAAAGCTTCTTTTTCACATGATAAAAAACTAGCAACTAATAATTCTTCTGATTTTTTATGGGCATAAGTATCAATAACAGTCATTTTATTTTCAGTTAAAGTTCCTGTTTTATCAACACATAACACCGAAATTGAACCTAAAG
Source organism: Bacilli bacterium (assembly GCA_028699175.1). Classification (GTDB taxonomy): domain Bacteria; phylum Bacillota_I; class Bacilli_A; order RF39; family UBA660; genus DUUS01. The sequence continues at coordinate 3,847 of JAQVVC010000032.1, forward strand.
TTTCTACAGCATTCATTTTACGAACTAACGATTTTTTTTTCGAAATAAGATATGCACCAGTAGTTAAAAAAACAGTTAAAATTACTGGTAATTCTTCAGGAATAGTAGCCATCGCGATAGTAATACCGGCAAGAATTGCATCTATTATACGTTTAAATAAAGTTGGAGCATCATTAACATTATTAATAAAGGTTATTAAGCCAACAACTACCATAAATAGAATACTGATAGAGGCACATATAATAATTAGTTTACGAATTTGCTTTTCTAATAATGTTTTTGGTTCAACAATTTTTCCTAAAGCATCACCAATTTTTCCATATTCCGTATTAATTCCAACATTAGTAACTAAAATAATGGCTTCTCCGCCAGTAACAATGGTACTGGCATAACATTTATTTTTTTTAAAATATTCTTTTTTTTCGTTATCATTTAATTTCACTTTTTTCCATACAACAAGTGATTCTCCGGTTAGAGATGATTCATTAACGCTAAAATCATGACATTCTAATATATCCCCTTCAGCATTTATGATATTTCCTTCTTGAACTAACATTATATCCCCAACAACTACTTCATCACTTTTAACTTCAATAATTCTATTATTTCTGATGACTTTACTTTTGGGGCTAGATAGTTCTTTTAAAGTTTCTAATGCTTTATCCGTTTTATATTCTTGATAAAAGGATATTCCAGCGATAAAAAAAATAAAAGTAAACATTATGATGCTATCACTAAATTGTCCTAATAATATGTATATACAACATGTTCCAAGTAATAATAAAAGCATTGGTTCCTTAAAAGTATTTAATATTTTTTTAAATATACTATCCTTTTTTATAGTACCCAATGAATTTATTCCATATTTGATTTTTGATTCTCTAACTTGTTCATTATTTAAACCAGTATAATCATTTTTAAAGTTGCCAATTTTCATAAGATACCTCCCGTATATGATAACTAATAATTATCTTAAATAATTATATCATGGTATAAAAAAAAATTACGAAAAAAATTTTATTAAGTAAAAAAACCTTTTTATAAGGTTTAAATTTTTTAAAAAAGGAATAATATAATTTCAAATTTTATTTATAAATTTTTATTTTCGATATCATAATGATATTTTTTATTTTTTTTCAATGTATTAATCTAACAATTTAAACATAGTCCATTATGACAACATTTTGATTCTCCACATGTCTTACATTTCCACTTTTCAATTTCTTTTTTTATAAATTGATCAATTCCATTTTCTTTAATACAATTTAAATTATCAATCATACTCATATTGTATTTTGCCCTATATCTTTTATCTAATCTTTTTAATCCTTCACATGGGAATTTATTACATTCATAACAAAATCTAATTTTTCCATTTGCTATTAAATCACACTTTTTTCCCAAAGCAAAAACACAATTTTGCTTTCTTGCAATGCAACCTGGGCAATACTTTTTATGAAATCCTTCTTTATTTAAATTAAATTTATTAAAAATGTAAGCAATACATAAACTACAATTCATACCACAAGGAGCAATTAAATCTTCTTTTTCTTTTATTTTCAAAACCATATACTACTCCTTCAAATAAGTCTAAACTTTAAATTATTAATAAGGGTTTTTGGAATATAAATATAAATAGATTAATAATGCAATAGCAAGTAAAATCAAAACACTTACTGAAATAATAATTGCCTTTTTATCTTGCTTTTTAATGCCATACCAAATACCTATTAAAGAAAATAAAACTATCAAAATTACTATTGCCATATTATTATCATTCCTATCCAATTTATTATATCATAAAGTTTTTAATGTTTCTCTAACAAAATTAGTAGCATTCATAATATCTTTTTTATTTGGATGCCCACCAAAAAACATGAATCCTCCCGAATATAAAAATTCATCTTTCAAGACCATTATTCCGTTATTTTCTAATATTTCTCTAACTTCGATTGGTTTTGTTGTTCCAGAACCAGAAGAAGTTATAAGAGCTGCCTTTTTCGCATTTCTTTTAGTTAATTCCTTAACATACTCGATTAATACAGGTGAACTTTTATCACCATATATACCGCTAATAATGTACAATAAATCAACATCCTCTAATTTAGGATTTGTTTTTATATTTTCAGAACTAACATTCAATTCTTTACTAATAGCATTAGCCATTTTTTTAGAATGGCCTGTCATACTATAATAAATAATACTTATTTTCATATATATCCTTTCACTAATTATTTAGCACAATCACAACAACAACATGAACATTGATTATCTGGTTCAATATCTGAAGTTAAATATTTTTTTAATTCTTCTTTATTTGGACTTTTTCCATAAAACTTAACTTTTTCATTTACTACTAGTGCCGGTAAGCCCATAACACTATATGCCATAATTTGCTCGATATCTTCTATTTTTTCTAGATTAGCATCAATATTTAGTTCAGATATAACTTCAGTTACATCTTTATATAATTTATGGCATGATGAACAACCAGTTCCTAAAACCTTTACATTAATTTTCATAATATTTCTCCTTTCATTAACTTTATAAACTATATAATTTAATTAATTATTATCTTCTAAATTAAGAGATAACTAAAATAATTAAATACATAACCCATAATTAATATTCCAATTGTTACAATAGAAAAAAATATAACTAGAAGTTTCATTTTCACTACTCTTTTTAGCATTATTATTGATGGTAATGATAGAGCTGTAACTGCCATCATAAAAGATAATACCGTTCCGATACTTACTCCTTTATATACTAAAGCCTCAGCAATCGGTAATGTTCCAAAAATATCTGCATACATTGGTATTCCAACTATAGTTGCAATTAAAACCGAAAATATATTATCTTTACCAAGTATAGCAACGATAATATTTTCTGGTATCCAGTTATGAATCAGCGTACCAATACCTACTCCTATTAAAATATATAACCATACTTTCTTTATTATTTCTATTACTTGTTCTTTAGCATAGTTTCTTCGATCTTTTTTGGTTAAAACTTCACTTTCTGAACATGAACACTCAGATATATTTGATTGATTTAAAACAAATGGTTCAACATACTTTTCTAAATTTAATTTACCAATTATAGTACCACCAATAATAGCAATTAATAATCCTACGACTACATAGGCTATTGCTATCGTCCAGTTAAAAATACTAGCTAAAAGTATTACCGATGCTAAATCAACTAAAGGAGATGATATTAAGAATGAAAATGTCACTCCTAAAGGTAATCCTGCCTTAACAAATCCGATAAATAGTGGTATTGATGAACAAGAACAAAATGGTGTTACCGTTCCTAATAAAGCACCAATAATATTAGCACTTATACCATTAAATTTACCGATTATTTTTTTAGTTCTTTCAGGAGGAAAATAAGATTGAATATAAGATATTATATAAATTAAAACTGATAATAGGATAAAAATTTTTATAATATCATATAAAAAAAAGTTTATACTACCACCAAGTTGACCATTAATATCTAAATTAAATCCTTTTTCAACAATCCTTTTTATTAAATCATTTAGCCATTCCATTTTTAAAAACTGATCATTTAAAAATACCAAAATATTATTTATAATATTCAACTAATTCACCTCTTTACTAGAATAATCTTCTTTTAATAAATTCAATAAATAGTTTAATATTTCTTCTTTTCTTTTTTTATTAATTGAATAAATTACCCATGAGCCATCTTTAACGGCATTAACAAGACCAATATCAGTTAACATTTTCATATGATAAGAAAGAGTTGGTTGAGTTATATTAAATGCTTCAAGTATTCGGCATGCACATAATTCTTCATTTAATAACATTGATAAAATTTTTAATCTTGTTGTATCACTCAGAGTTTTAAAAATTTGAGCGTATTCATTATAATTATTTTTCATAAGATTACTTCTTTCATTAAATACTTACCATATAGATAATTATCTATATCTATTATATGCAGAACTAATTATTTATGTCAACATAAAAAAACTAAGTTAATATCCTGCAAATTGAAACATTAAGTGTCCAGTGCCATGATATTAATTTTAATTGATGATCTATATTTCTAATTTTACCATATTTGAACTTTTATAATCAAACATAGGTCTTAAATAATTATTTAACCAGTCTTCTACATATTTTATAAACTCTTCAGATATCTCTTCTATTGATGTCCCTTTTGGAATCCATCTTCTTATCATTCTATTATTATTTTCATTACTTCCACGCTCTCCACTACAATATGGGTGAGCATAATACATCTCGAATCTTTTTTGTTTTCTCAAGCAAGACTTTTCTATTAAATTATAATTTTGAAATTCTATACCATTATCAAATGTGATGGTTTTAAATTTTTTATAAAATTTTGCTCCTAATTTTCTTTCTATTTTATTAAAAGCTTTTGAAACACTTTCTGCGTGTTTACTCGGTATTTTTACTATTATTTCTTCTCTGGTCATTCGTTCTGTTAATGTGAGTAACACTGATTCTTTTCTACGTTTTCCTATTATCAAGTCTCCTTCCCAATGACCGTAAACACTTCGATCATTTCCTTCTTCAGGACGAAACTCGATACTTTTTTCTGCAGGTATCATTTTTGATACTCTTTTTTCTTTATTTTTAGTTTTATATTTCTTATTATATATCATATCATCTTTTGTTAAATTGAAAATTTCTCCTGATTTTATATAATTTCTTAAAGTTCTTGCTGAGTAATTTAATTCTAATTCTTCTTTTACAACCTCCGGACTTTTCTTTTCTTCCTTTAATAATCTTTCTATTTCCTTTACTTTTTTTAAGTTATTTCCTAGCTTTAAATCTTGTCCCTTTGCTTTCAAGTTATACTCATATTTTTCTTGAGCAACGATTTCACTATATTCAATCTTATCTTCCCAAAGGTAATCTTTTACGACAACTCGGCCTCGACTTCTTTCTCTTCTTATTGTTCTTTCACTTTTACCGAGTAATTCAGCTATTTCTCTATTACTTTTTTTATCTTTATTAATCCATCTTTGAATCATACTTCTTTCTACTTTAGTTAAATGTTTATATTTTTTAATTTCTTTGTTATAATCTAAAAGACACATAAGTGCACCTCCAATGTTTTCTATTTCAATTAACATTGTATCATGGTACACATTATGTGTCTTTTTTTTGTCCTTTTCGGACACTTACTTTTTCAATTTATA
>JAQVVC010000003.1 GCA_028699175.1 Bacilli bacterium
ACTAAAATGCATTTATAAAAGCATTATTTCTTTATTTAAAAAAAGCAAGAAAACTTGCTTATAATTTATTTTACTTGACGATAATCTATTTTACCTACTTTAGTCATTGGTAATGTTTCTCGATATTCAATTGATACTGGTAAAGAATATTTAGCTATATTATGTTTACAGTATAAATTAATGTCTTCATCAATTTCTTTATTTAAAGTATATTGTGGTTTTAATACGATATATGCTTTTGCTACTTCTCCTTTATATGGATGTGGTGCTCCAACAACAATAGAAGTTAAAACTTTAGGATGTTTATTAATTATTGCTTCAACATAATTAGGATAAATATTATAACCTGAAGAGATAATAATTCTTTTTAATCGCGATTTAAAAAATATCATTCCTGTTTTATCAATACTTCCAACATCACCAGTATGAAGCCATATTTTACCATCTTCATGTTTTTTTAATTGGGTTTTAGTTTCTTCTTTATCATCTAAATAACCTAACATTACAGCTGGGCTATGTAAACAAATTTCGCCATCTTGGTCATAATAAATATTTTCTGTTGTTCCTGGTTTTACAATTTTAACAAAATTATCTGGAGCTGGAACTCCAATACTTCCAGGTATAAAGTTCCCTATAGGAGTAGCTATAGTAGAAGCTACACATTCAGTCATTCCCCATCCTACTTGAATTTCAGTTTTCGAACCATATTTTTTAAGAAATTCATTAACTCTTTTTTGCAATTCCGGAGTTAATGTATCTCCACCACATACTGCAGCAGTAATTCCTTCTAGGGCACCTTCTTTAAATTCATTTTGAAGTAGGGCTTCATATAATGTAGGAACACCAGCTATAAAATTAGGTTTATAAGTTTTAATTAGTTTAGCAAAACTAGATGCTGAAAACTTAGGAATAATAATTGTTTTCATTCCCGCTGTAAAAGCTGTATGAAAGCAAATTCCTAAACCAAATCCATGAAAAATGGGCATAATTGATAAAATACTTTTACCTGGATCAGTTCCACTACACATTGTTCTATTTTGAAGAGCTATTGCATTGAAACTTTTACTAGATAACATTATCCCTTTGGGAGTTCCAGTTGTGCCTCCACTATATAATATGACCGCTAAATCTTCATCATTTTTATTACTTTTTTTTAATTCAATAACATCTCTACTTTCATAGATAAAATTCTTCCATGATATAACATTAGATTTTTTGTTTTTAACTTTTATTTTACGTCCACTAGTTATAAAATATCCTGCTGTAGTTATTAAATTCATACTATCACTAGCTTTAGTTAAAATAACTTTGTTTAAATTGACTTTGTTTTCGATATTACTTATTTTTTCATAAACAAAATCCATAGTCAATATATACTTGCTTTTAGCTTTTTTTAAATAAAACTCTAGTTCAGTTTCACTAGATAAAGGATGAGTCATATTAGCAACTGCTCCAATTAAATTTAAAGCATATACAGCAATTATTCCTTCAGGAACATTTGGCATACATATAGTTACTTTATCATTTTCCTTTACCCCTATTTTTTGAAATGATTTAGCACATCTTTTTATTTTTTCAATAAACTCTTGATAAGTGCAATACTTTCCAAAGTATTCATAAGCATAATAACTAGGATATTTTAAAGCTGTATCTTCAAGCATTTCATATAATGTTAATTTAGGATAAACTAAATTCTTAGGAATATTTAATTTTTCATAGTGCTTATACCAAGGAGTACTATCAAAATGTTCATAATGAAATTGATTAGCGCTATGTTTAATAGTATCTTTTATATTTTTGATATTAACTTTCATTTTTTTACCTCTTTACTAATTATATATTAACATATAATTAATAAAAAGTATTATCTAAAAAAAGAAAATATTTTAATTTTCGCTTTTTATTTTCTGGTATATAATTTTCTTAAATATTTAGGCTTACTTTCTGAATAATTATGGGTAATTTCATTATCCCATAATAATTGATCTATTTGAGGAAAAAATACATCTGCTTCATTGCATATTTCATCAAATTCAGTTAAATACATCATATTTGCATATGCCATCAATTCTTTATATATTTGGGCTCCACCGATTATATAAACATCATCATCAATATCTTTAACATAAGCTAAAAATTCTTCAATACTATTTAGACAAATCACATCTTCTGGAAAAGACTGATTAGATTTTGTTAAAACAATATGAATTCTATTGGGTAATTTTTTAGGAAGTGATTCAAATGTTTTTCTTCCCATTACAATATAATGATTAGTTGTTTTTTCTTTAAAAAATTGCATATCTTCTTTGGTTCTCCATATCAAGTCATTTTCTTTGCCTAATTCGCCATTTCTACCAATTGCTGCTATTATTATTAAATTACTCATAATTCCCCCTATTTTGATATATCAAATTTTATTGGTCCATGACTTTTATATTTTAAAACTTTAACATCTTTACATTCTGCCGAATTATCAAATTGATAAAAATCATCTATTTCAGGGTTTAACCAAAACTCTGGGGCATCAAAATGTCCTTCTTCATTAATTCTTCTTATTTGTTCTTTTATACCATCAACTTGATTAACATAAATGTGAGCATCTTTTATACTATAATTGATTATTCCTGGTTTCAGACCAGTTACTTGTGCAAGCATATGTAATAAAGCTGCATATTGAGTAACATTAAAAGGCAAACCCAAAGGGACATCACAACTTCTTTGATGGACCCAAGCATTTAACTTATTATTAGTAACATCCCACTCAGATGACCAAACACAAGAAGGAAGAACAGCCGTATCTAATAAACCATCTTGCCATAAGCTCATAATCATTCTTCGATCAGTAGGATTATTTTTAAGTTTAGCAATTAAATTATCAGTTAAATTATATTTCTTGACAATATATCCATAAGCAGTTCCTATTGTATGGGACCATTCTTTACCAAAGTTTTTACTTATCCTTTTAGTTTCTAAAACCCCTTCTTCATTTAATACCATTTGATCAGCGATCCAAAAGCCATTTTCATCTATTTCCCATTCATCCCAAATATGAACATTTCTTTCTTGTAACCATCTTACATCATTACTTTGAGCTTGATATATCCATAACATTTCTAAAATTGCTTGTCTAAACCACATTTTTTTAGTTGTAAGAACTGGAAATTCTTCTTCTAAATTAAATTCAAAATAATGAGATGGGATTTTTATTGAATCTACGCCCGTTCTATTTTCTACTCTAACTCCATATTCAAGTATTTTCTTACATAAATTTAAATAATCTACATCAAATTTCGACATATTTAAACCTCCCCAACTAAAATAATTATAACATAAACAAATAAAAAATATGACATATAGTCAATTTTATTATTAAAAAAAAATGGTGCCCGTGGCCAGACTTGAACTGGCACGATATTGCTATCACTGGATTTTGAGTCCAGCGCGTCTACCATTTCACCACACGGGCATTTAAAAAATATAATAATTATATTTTATCTTCTTTATAAATTGATGTAAATAATTCAACATCTTCTTCTAAATCAATATTATTTTCAAATTTAGGTAAATCTTTTTTAGTAGCAAGACCAAAATAATCTAAAAATTCTTTAGTTGTAACATATAAGTTTGGCTTTCCTGGTAATGGACTTTTACCTTCTTCTTTAATTAATCCTTTAGCTGCTAATTTACGAATTAAATAAGTGGTATTAACTCCTCTTATCTGATCAACTTCTAATCTTGTTACTGGTTCATTATAAGCAATAATAGCTAAAGTTTCAAGTGCAGCTGGGCTTAAAGTATTAGTTTCTGGATTATCTACTAAGGTTTTAAAATATTCTTTATGTTCTTTTTTAGTTGTTAATTTAAAAGCATCTCCTAAAAAAGTTACTCTTAATCCCCTATCTTCTTCTTCATAGGCTTTTTTTAATTCACTTAATAAATTTTTAGCTTGCTCTTCATTTATTTTCATGGTTTCACATAAGGTTTTTAAAGTGATGCCTTCATCTCCTACTACAAATAAGATACCTTCTAATATACCTAATAATTTCATTTTTGATCACTGCCCTCTATAAATATGTCATTAAAATTATTTTTTTGAATTATTTTTATTTCACCATTTTTGGCCATATTTAGTATAGATAAAAAGGTTACTACTACATATGACTTAGAAACATTATCAAATAATTCTAAAAATTTTATTTTACCGTTTTTATTCTTAAGTTTATTTCGAATGTCAATACATCTTTCTTCAACATTTAATTCTTTTTTAGTTATTTTAGTGTTAATTGGTTGAGTTAATTTCTGTCTTTTTAAAAATAATTCAAAAGCATTAAGTAAATCATTTAAACTAACTTCACTATTATAAATACCAGGATTATCTCGATATTCATCTAAACTGCTAGGAATTTTAGTATATATTTCACTTCTTTTTTCCTCTAACTTTTTAAAATCTTCGGCGACTTTTTTTATTTTTTCATATTCAAGCAATCGATTAGCTAAATCATCAGGATTATTAAATTCATATTCTTCTTCATCTTCTTCGTTTTTATTTAATAATAATTTACTTTTTAAATGAATTAGTTCGCTAGCCATTACTAAATATTCACTATTAACATCAATTGATAATTCATTATTTTGAATAAAATCTAAATATTCTTTAATTATCCTTGATATATCAATATTATAGATATCCATTTTATTAGCTTTAATTAAATGAAGTAATAAATCAAGTGGCCCTTCAAATTCATTAATTGTAAATGTCATAAGCACTTATACCCTTTAGCTTCCATCTCATATTTTACTTTTTTGGCTGGAGTATCTAAAGCATAATAATTATAATCTATATATGCTCCTAAATCAGCAATATTTATTTTTGCTAAATCAAGTGATGCGACAAATTCAAAACCAACATCTTTTTCTTCAGTATTTGATGTTGTAGGAGCTAACTCATTAATTTTTTTACTTCTCTTAACATAAAAATTATATTTTTCTAAATATTTATCAATATCTTTTACATTATCATATTTATAATTATGAGAGATACTTTTTAAAATCAAATTATTAAAATTATATTTATAAGCATTATTATTTATTGAGCATATTAAACTAGCAATCCCTGATTCATTTTCTTTTAATTTTATATCATCATAATTAGTAAAAGTTATAACATTTCCATAATATACGATATTTTTAAATTCCAAATCTGAAAAAGTAATTTCATTATTTATTTTTTCATTAGTAATATTACCAGTTAATTTAATCCTTTTAAGTAATTCATTTCCTTCATTAAAGATATTAAAATAATAATCAGTTGAATCTAAAACAATAACATTATTACCTTTATTAACTAAATCATAAGTTATTTTATTATTATTTAATTTTACATTTGATAGTATTATATTATTAAATACTATGCTCGTATTTTCATTTAAAGGATGTTTTGTAATATTATTGTTTTCATCTTTAGAATCTTCTACTTCAAAAAACATTCCATATATAGCTCCAATAATTGTATCAGGATTTTTAGCATATTTTTGAATATAAGGAAGTCCAAAAGTAATACCTATAATTAATAAGAATACAAAAAAAACAAAAATTGGCTTGCTAGATTTTTCTTTTCTTAAAGTGCCTAAAATTATTGGTTCATTAGAATTATTATTTTCATCCATATTCTTAAGCCTCAATTCTTATTTAATTATAACAAATATGATAAAAAAATAAAAGATAATATTTATTTTTCAATTATCCCATCTAAACTAAAACTTTTTGCAGCTTTTATTTTAACGTCTATTATTTTACCAATTGTATTTGCTGGAGCATCAATATTTACTAATTTCATATTTTCAGTATAACCAGCAACTTTTTTATTATCTTTCTCACTTATCGAAGTGACTAATACTTTTTGAATTGTTCCTAATGTTTTTAAATTACTTTCTTTACTATAAGTATTAATTAATTTATTAAGTTTTTGAAGGCGTTTATTTTTTTCTTCTAAAGATAAATTGTCTTTCATTTTAGAAGCTGGGGTATTTTCTCTAGCCGAAAAAACAAAAGTAAATGCTCCATCAAATTGACACTCTTTCACTAAATTTAATGTCTCTTCAAAATCTTCTTCTGTTTCACCTGGGAAACCAACAATAATATCGGTCGTAATAGCAACATTATTAACTTTAGTTTTTATTTTATTAAATAAATTTAAATATTCTTCCCTAGTGTATTTACGATTCATTAATTTTAATATTCTATTAGATCCTGATTGAACTGGTAAATGAATATATGGCATTATATTATCATATTTAGCTATAATATCTATCATCTTATCAGTAAAATCCCAAGGATGACTAGTTACAAATCTAATTCTTTCAATACCAGTTTTACTAACCTGCTCAAGTAAAGTACTAAATTCTAATTTTTCTTCTAAATCTTTTCCATAGGCATTGACATTTTGTCCTAGTAAAGTTATTTCTTTATAACCGGCTTTTTTTAATTCATTTACTTCTTTTAAGATATCTTTTATCTTACGACTTCTTTGTTTTCCTCTTGTGTAAGGAACAATACAATAAGTACAAAATTTATCACAACCATACATGATATTTACCCATGCTGTTATATTTGAATCTCTTTTATATAGGTTATCAAATTCAATTACATCACCTTCTTTACTATCGACATTTATCTTTTGCTTCCCCTTATAATCTTCTAACATCTTTGGTAGTTCACTAATATTATGTGTACCAAAAACAATATCTATATAAGGATGCTTTTCTTTTATGTATGTGACAACACTTGCTTCTTGAGCCATACAACCACATAAACTAATAATCAAATTAGGATTACTTTTTTTTAAATGTTTAAGACGGCCTAAAAAACCAAATACTTTATCATGAGCATTTTCTCTAATTGCGCAGGTATTTAAAATTATTAAATCACTTTTATTTATATTTTCACTTTCACTATAACCTAAAGTTTCTAAAAGACCTTTTATTTCTTCACTATCATGAACATTCATCTGACATCCATAAGTTCTTATGAAATATTTTTTATTCTTAAAGATTGGGCGATTAGTTCTATTTTCATATATATAATTGGCTTTAGCTTTTCTTTGAGCAGCATCAAGCATATTAGGTAATCTCATTTATATCACTCCAGTAGCAATTATACCATATTTTAATATAAAAAGAGAACCTTATGGATTCTCTATACTTATAATTTCATTTATTTCATGTTTAGAAAAAGCAATCTTTAATTTATCATTAATTTTTACAAAGGGTAATATATTTTCATTAACTTTTAAGCCTACTTTATATTTGTTATTATCTTTATCGATTATATAAAAATAAGTATCGCCATCAATCATTAAATTAGTAATACTTTTTATTTCAATTGTTTTGCTATTTTTTTCTTTGGTTTCATCAATAGCATTTCCTAAATAATTTTTAGCTGCAAATTCAATTCCTTTTGAAGAATCAGTTACCGTTACTTTTTGATAATCTACTAAATCAACAAAAGCATACATTTTTACTAAACCTGCTTTATCTTTTAAAGAAATTATATAAGTAGGTTTATTATTTAAATTTATTAAAATTGGAAATGTTGCTGTATAATTCATTTGTTGGACTTGGCCTTTAGCTGATTCCATAGCGGAATATTCTTCTGCTCCTGGTACTTCATAAAAATTAGTTTCTTTAGTTCTTAAATTAGTTAAGATAAATCCTACATTGGATTCATCACTTACCGCTGAAGTAATTCCAGTAGTCATATAAACATCATTATTCATTACTAGATAATTATATCCCTCAGTAGTAGCTACTACTCCTTTTTGACCAAATATCGAATTTAAAAAACCGTTTTTATATTTACCCCAGTCATTAATTTGTTCTGTTATTAATTCTGAACTAAATACATGATCAACCCAATCTGGTACTTTACTAGTTTGATATTTTTTACTTTTACCATCAATAGGATTAAATATAATTAAATGACTAACTTCTTTTCTTAAACCAATTCCTTTATATTTTAATACTGGTACTATCCAGTAAGGATTTCCCTCATCATTGATTTCAAAGGTAATATCTCCAAATATATCACCTGGATAACTAAATCTTAATTTACGAAGTAAATCTTCATGTAAGATTGCACTAGGAACATATTTCATACCTTTACTAAATTTTTGAAGTGATGATTCTCCAGTTACTGAATCAACTTTAATATATCCTTTTATTCCTTCTTTACGATTAGTAAAATATTTAAATATATCCGCATATTCAAGAGGAGTTACTCTTTCTATTTTTTCTTTATAATTAATTTGGGTATAAATACTTGATACATCAAATTGAGATACTAATTCAGGAAGTTGACCCATAACTCGATCTCCTAATTTTTCAGATGAATTTTTATCTAATAATGCTAACTTTTTAAAATCAACTGGTTTTACATCATCAGTAAAAACCCCCCCTTCAGTTACTTTTATTCTATTTGCGTAAGCTTTAGAATTAAATATTGGCGAGTAGATAAGATTAATTAAAAATAATAATATAATTAATACTCCCGTAAAACCTAATATATATCCTAATTTATTATTTACTCGATAACTGGGATTTCGGTAAAAATTTCCTTTTTGATCAAAACTTCCATAACCAGATAAATTTCCAATTCCACTAACTGAGATATAAAATATGATTGTTACAATTACACTAAACCAAAATACTGGTGAAGTTAAATTAATTGGTGGCAACATAAAGAAATAATAAACTAACATAAATATAATCGTTAATATAATAGAACTCAATTCTTTTTTAAACTTATAATTTTTCATTTGATTCACCTTTCTTGCTTTAATTATAATATATTATAAGAATTAAAGCAAATTAAAACCAATATTTAATTATTGGTTTTAATTATTATATTATTACTTTGCATATCTGTTATATTAGCTTGATAACTCATTGCAAATAACATTAAAAGTAAAAGGAGATAGAATATTATTACACCTCTATACTCATTAATTTTCACTAACATATTTCCACTCCCTTCTACTTATAAATCAACTATATCACGAACCAATGTTCGTGTCAATAAAAAAGAAAACAAATGTTTGACATGTTGTCAATAATATGTTAATATTTGGATTAGGAAGTGAATAAATGAAACCTAAAATTACTAAAAAGCAAGAAGAAGTATTAACTTATATAAAAAAATATATTGTTAAATATGGCTACCCTCCTTCAGTAAGAGAAATATGTTCTGGACTTGGTTTAAGTAGTCCAGCTACGGTTCATACTCATTTAACTCAATTAGAAATAAAAGGTGCTATTAAAAAAACTGCTTCTAAATTTAGAACTATCGAAGTTACAGGAGAAAATGAATATGCTCCTAAAGATGAAGAAATAGTAAAAGTGCCATTATTAGGTAAAGTTACGGCTGGTAATCCAATCGAAGCAATAGAGAACCCCGATGAATTATTTTCCTTACCAGCTAGTTTAATTCCTCGAAAAAAATCTATTTTTACATTAAAAGTATCAGGTGATAGTATGATTAATGTCGGAATCTATGATAATGATATTGTAATAGTTCAAAAACAAAAAGAAGCCCAAAACGGGGATATAGTCGTAGCAATGAATGAAGAAAATGAAGTAACATTAAAAACTTTTTATAAAGAAAAAAATTATATTAGATTACAACCTGAAAATGATCACTTAGAACCAATTATCCTTAATAATGTAACAATAATTGGTAAAGCAATTGGATTATATCGAAAATTATAAGACCGGATTTTACTCCGGTCTTAATTTATTTATTTGATCTTGATAACTATCATTCATGCATACATAAGAACCTACTGATAATATATCAGCATCATTTAATAATTTAGCTGTTTCTTCATTAATACCACCATCAACTGATATTAAATAATTGTAATTATTATCATCTTTAATTGTTTTTAATAATTTTATTTTAGGTAATACCTCTTCAATAAACTTTTGCCCACCTAATCCTGGTTCAACACTCATTACTAATACTTGTTCAATATATGGTAAATATTTTTTTATTTCTTCTATTTTTGTATTAGGTTTGATACTAATTCCTACTTTAATATTATAACTATGAATATATTTAATTAACTCATCAATATCATCATTAACTTCAAGGTGAAATGTTATATATTCAGGATTAATATTAATAAACTCATCAACATGTTTTTTTACATCGACAACCATTAAATGAATATCTAATGGTTTTTTATTATATCCAATAAATTCTTTTACTTCTTGATAAGGAAATAAAGTATTAGGAACAAACATTCCATCCATTACATCTAAATGTAAAAAATCGGCATCAGTATTATTTAACTTCTTTAATGTTTCAATAATATTATATTTTGATTTTGTTATCGTTACCGATATTTTCATATTTACCTCATAAATTTTAGATAATTATTATATCTACTTTCTAATATTATTCCTTTTTTTAATAATTCTTTTACTTTACAATCATCTTCCTTTAAATGATTGCAATCTTTAAATCTACAAGCAACTTTAAACTCTGGATATGTATTTTTAATTT
Organism: Bacilli bacterium; assembly: GCA_028699175.1. GTDB lineage: Bacteria > Bacillota_I > Bacilli_A > RF39 > UBA660 > DUUS01. Next base: position 10,561 of record JAQVVC010000003.1, read on the forward strand.
CTTCTTTAGTAAGTTCATTAATATCTAAAGCGCTAAAACCTGGGGTATCAGCTATAAAAGATGTTTTATATTTAAATAATTCTACATGTCTAGTAGTATGCACTCCTCGGCCTAAAGATTTACTAATTGGTTTAGTATCTAAATTTAAAGTATGATCAAGTTTATTTAAAAAAGTACTTTTACCAGCTCCAGTTTGACCAGTTAAAACGACAATATTATTAGATATTTCTTTAATTATTCTATTTTTTTCCGTATTAATAAAATTTTTAATCCCAATTTTATTATAATAATCAATAATTATTTGTAATTCTTTTTTTTCTTGGGGGTTCAATAAATCAACTTTAGTAAAACATATAATAGGTTTTATATTATTATGAATTATGATACATAATAATTTATCTAGAAGATTTAAATCTAATTTAGGTTCTTTAACACTAGTTATTATTATACATATATCAACATTAGCAATACTAGGTCTTTTTAAATAGTTCTTTCTTGGTAAAATATCTAAAATATATTTTTTTTCAGGATCTATAACAACATAATCTCCTACTAAAGGAGTTATTTTATCGTAATAAAATTTACCTCTTGCTCGACATTCATATAAAATATCTTTAACATTTACAGTGTATAAATTACTAATTTGTTTTACTATTGTTCCCTTCACATAAACTCCTTTTTAATCAAATATTTCATCTGGTAATTCTTCTTCAGCAATTACAATTTTAAGTGACATACCGGAAACAATAGTGGCCCCTTGTTTTGGCAATTGTTCTATTATTGAACCAACTTCGAATAAAGTAGTTGCTTTATATTCGACTTTTAATTTTAAGTTATATTTATCTGCAAAAGCTTGAATATCAGTTAATGAAAATTCACCACTAGTAAAGTCCGGGTACGTAGCTGACATATCAGGAATATACAAGGTAATAGTTTCTCCTGGCTTAACTTTAGTACCTACTCCAGGTTCTTGTTTTATTATTTCTCCTAAATTATATTTAGAAACATCATCTACTTCAATTTCTTCAATGATAACAAATAAATTATTAACTTTTTCTAGTACAGCTTTTATTTCATGATAATTTTTACCAGTAAAATCTTCAACTTCATAAGTTCCTTCACCAATACTTTGATATAAAGTTACACTTGAGCCTTCTTTAACAGTACGACCTGAAGATGGATCGCTTTTAACTATTTTATCTTTCTTGATTGTATCACTAGTAGTTTCTTTAATAGTAGCATTTATTTTTAATTTATTTTTTATTAATATATTTTCTGCTTCTTTTAAAGTTAATCCTGATACATCAGGTACCGCTACATTTCTTGATTCCGTTAATTTTGGTAATAATAATATGATACAGGTAGTAATTAATATTAATCCTGTAAAAATAGTTCCTAGAATTAATAAAGTTTTATTTTCTTTCTTTTTCAAATCTTTTTCAGTTATTTTTTTAGCTATGATTTCACCTTCATTTGTTAATTTTGAATTTTTATTATCAGTTATTTCTTCTTTAACTTTAGTATTTTTTAGTAATTCATCTTCATCTTGAAAATTATATATAAATGGAGCTTCATTCTCTCTTGTTTCACTTAAACAGGTTTTTAAATCTTCATGCATTTCTCTAGCATCAGCATACCTATTTTTAGGATTTTTAGCAACACTTTTAAATATAATATTTTCAACTGCTTGAGGAAGATCAGGTAATTCTTTTCTAATACTTGGTAATGGTTCTTTTAAATGTTTAAGTGCTATTTCAACAGCATTATCTCCTTTGTAAGGAAGTGTACCTGATAACAGTTCATACATTAATATTCCAATTGAATAAACATCACTTTGAATTGTTGAACCTTTACCTGATGCTTGTTCAGGAGGTAAATAATGAACTGATCCCATTACGGAATTAGTTTGTGTTAATTGCGTACCATTTAAAGCCATAGCAATCCCAAAATCAGTTATTTTAACTAAACCATTTTCAAGAATCATAATATTTTGGGGTTTTATATCACGATGAATTATATAAGAATCATGAGCAGCAGCCATTCCATCTGTAATTTGCAACATGATATCAATAACTTCTCTAATAGTTAAACTTCCTCTTCTTTTAAGAAGTTGTTTTAAATGTTTACCTTCAATATATTCCATAACAATATAATAAAGTCCATTATCTTCACCTACATCATATACTTCAACTATATTAGGATGAGATAATGATGATGCCGATAGAGCTTCTCTTTGGAATCTACGAACAAATTTTTCATCTGTTGATAGATCTCCTCTTAAAACTTTAACAGCTACATTTCTTTCTAGAATTACATCATAAGCTAAGTATACATTAGCCATTCCACCTTCGCCAATTGTTTTAACAATTTGATAACGATCATTAATTTTTTGCCCCTTTGTTATCAATTGGAGTCACCGCCTTTTTTGACCAAATACGCTATCGAAATATTATCAGTTCCTCCTCTAGCATTACATTTCTTAATTAATTTAATTAGTTTTGCTTCAACACTAACATTTTCCTCAATTAATACTTTTTCTACTTGATCTTTACTAAGCATATTTGTAAGTCCATCACTACATAATAAAATAGCATCAACATTAATATCAACATCGAAGATATCTAACTCTTGTTTATCTGCTGAACCTAATGCTTTCATTAAGACATTTTTTTTAGGATGATGTTCGGCCTCTTCAACAGATAATTCTCCTGAATCTACTAATAAGTTTACTAATGTATGGTCTTTAGTTATTTTGTGTAATTTTTCATCTTTTAAAACATATCCACTTGAATCACCAATATTACAAAACATTAAAAATTCATTTGTTAATAAAGCCATTACAACTGTCGTACCTAATCCAGTTGAATCAATATGTTCTTCAGCATATTTAATGATATTTCGATTTATTTCATTAATATTTTCATTAAGCCAATTTACAGCATCTAATTTAGAACCAATAGTACTTAAAGCAGAAAACCTAGAACCAATATGAGTAACAACCATTGAAGAAGCTATCTCACCTGCTCGATGACCGCCCATTCCATCAGCTACTATCATTAAATGTTCATCAGATTTATTTTTAACAATGGTTACTGAATCTTCATTATGATCTCTTACTCTTCCAGGATCTGTTATATAAAACGATTTCATTTATTCACCTTCTTTAGCTCTTAATTGTCCACAAGCTGCATCGATACCTAAGCCAAACTCTTTTCTTATAGTTACATTAATATTATGCTTTTTTAAAATATCATAAAACGCTAATATTCTTTCTTTACTACTTTTTTTATATTTATTATAATTTGTTTCATTATAAGGAATTAAATTTACATAAACGTTCATACCTTTAAGCAAATTAACTAGCTCTAAAGCATGTTTTTTTTCATCGTTTATATAATCTAGCATAACATATTCTATAGTAACTCGTCTATTAGTTTTTTTAATATATTCTTTAATAGTGTTAATTAAATTATTAATATTGTAAACATCATTTATTTTCATTATTTTACTTCTTAACTCATCAGTTGGAGCATGAAGGCTTACCGCTAAATTCACTTGCATACATTCATCACCAAATTTTTTGATACCTGGTATTATTCCTGAAGTAGAAACAGTAATATGTCTAGCTCCAATAGAAAGTCCAAAAGGATTATTTATTATTTTAATAAAATTAATTACATTATAATAATTATCAAATGGTTCTCCAATTCCCATTATTACTACACTATCAATTCTCTTATTAATATCTTTTTCAATTAATAAAATTTGTTGGACCATTTCATAAACTTCTAAATCTCTAACTTTTTTTAATCGACCACTTTCACAAAAAGAACATCCTATATTACATCCAACTTGGGATGATATACAAATACTAATACCATAATTATGAATCATTAATACTGCTTCAATTAAATTACCATCACTAAGTTCAAATAAATACTTTAAAGTATCTTTACTTTTTTGGGAATTTTTAATTTTTATAATATTAATACTAAAACTATTTATTAAATTATTAATTGAATCTTTACTTATATTAGACATATCTTTAAAACTAGCAATTTTATGAATATAAAGCCATTCATAAATTTGTTTAGCTCGGTACTTTTTTTCATTTATCTTAATTAAAAAATTTTCTAATTCTTCATATGGATAACTATAAATATTTTTCATATTTCACCAAAATAAGTATACCAAATGTATACATAAAACTCAATTATTCTTGTTAATAAAAACCTTTATTATAATAATTAAATATCAAGTTAAGTTTATTCATCAAAACAAAAAAGACTTTAATGTCTTAATTATCTTTTTTTATAATTTAATTTATCAATATTTACATACTTTTCAGTTTCAACAGGAAGTTTTTTCTTATTTAATATTTTATTTAATTTTTTACCCATATAAGCATAAATTATTGCAAATATAGGAACTCCTATTATCATTCCAACAAGACCAAAAGCTCCGCCAAATATTATAATAGCAAATAATACCCAGAAACTCTTTATACCTGTTTTCATCCCCATTATTTTCGGTTCTAAATAGTAACCTTCTATTTGTTGAATTGCTACTAAATATATTATCAATAGCCAGAATTTACTTGGATCTTGAAGCAATATTATTAAAGCACTAGGTATTCCACCAATAAAAGGTCCGAAATATGGAATTATATTTGTTATACCTACTAATAAAGCAATTATAATTGCATATGGGAAATTAAAGATAGTTAAAAAGATAAATGTTACCAAAGCTAAAATCAAGCAGATCGTTAGCTTACTCATTATAAAGCCCCCAAATATTTTATCAGTATACCTAGCGCTATCAATTATACTATTAGCTTTTTTTACACTAAATAAAGCATATAACACTTTTTTTAATTGAGCTTGAAAATTTTCTTTATCAAGTAAAAAATATATTGATATAATAAATCCTAATACCGTATTATATAATACTTTTATTAGACCAAATAGCCCATTAGAAAATAATACAACCCATTCTTCAATTTTTGGTAAGAAATTATTATTTATTGTGTTTACTAAAGACGAATTTATAGCATCATAATTATTTAAAATAATATTTTCTAAATCTTTATGATTATCAATTAATCCAAGTAAATAATTTTTTATTTGTTCTAAATAAATCGGTATATTAACTATTAATATTTCGAGACTTTTTAATAATTCTGGAATTATAAAATCAAAGGATAATACTAGTATTATAATTACAATAATAAAAGTTAAAAAAATTGATGAATATCTTGATATTTTTAATTTTTTATCATCTTTAAGTTTAATTTTTTTTATACTATTTAAAAATAATTTATTTTGGAAAAAATCAACTATTGGATTTAATAAATATGCAAACACAAACCCAATAATAAAAGGAATAAATAATTTAATTATCCATAGAATACTATCTATTATAAGATTTAATTTAAATATTAAAAAGAAAAATATTATGCAAGCAGCAATAATTAAAAATGTGGTAAGTCCAATATTAAAATACTTATTTTCTTTTAATTTTTTCATAATTAATCTCCCCTATTTTATTTATTAATGGTTCATTTCTAGTATTATTATAAAATTTTGTATCAAAAAGAGCAAATAATATTTCTTTTTTCTTTTTAAATTTTATATTTTTAATTTCAAAACCTTCTCCTTTAGTTTTTAAAGTGTCTTTACGGATTTGACTATGATAATCATATGCCACAATTAACCCAGCTCCTGCAGTAATAGATGCCAATATATTCATAATAGAATGACTATTATCATTAATATAATTTAATATAGCTGATAAAATATTATTATTTATATTATTAAGTAATTCTGGAGTACTTATTGTTAAAAATCCTAATACGATAGCAATACCTAAAATCCAAGTTTTTATTTTACCTATCGAACTGCTTTCTGTAATCGCTCCTCTTAATGCTCCTCTTGTATTAATTAGCATAATAAAAGTTTCAATAATAATTGGGAATATCATAATAAAATAATATTTTGTTAATATTGCTAGAGCTGCTATTCCTAGAAGTTTATCAGCTATAGTATCTAGTAAACTTCCAAAAAGAGTTGATGAATTTAATTTCCTAGCTAAAAAACCATCTATAGCATCAGTTAATAATATAATTATTAAATAAATAATTAAACCCCATGTTGATAAGATAACACTAGCAATTGGAAGTAAAAATGTTCCAATTACTCTTATCATAGTTATGGAATTAACGATAATTTTAGATGTAACATTTTCCATACATTCCCTCTTTTTTATTCTATCATTTTTATTTAACATGCGCAATAAAATATAATATTACCATACATTTAGTATTATTATATTTCTAACTTATAATTTCTATTTCTAATTCATAGGTTATCGAATTATCTAAAATAATTATTTTATTAATAGCATCATTTGTAGTAAAGACTGAGTAAGCTTTTTTATCAATAGTATAACTATATATTTTTTGATTTTCATTTTGTTTCATTATCGATGCATTTTCATTGATAATATTTACTATATTAGACGGAAATATATATATTAAATTGATATCACTCAATATGGATTCATCTATTTTTTCAGTATTTTTTTCAATTAGATAAATATTTTCTTGATCAATTTTTATTTTTTTTATAGTATCATCTTGTTCTAAAGTACCATTAAATATCTTGTTTATTATTGTTCCTTCTATGTAATATTCATTATTAGAAATAATATGATATTTTATTTTTAAATTATTATTTATTAAATTATTTTTCATTTCATTATAAGAAAAATTTTTGTTTATATTTTTATCTTGATGATTTTCAACATCATTTCTTCCTGAAACAGCTATAATAAAGAAAATAATAAAAAATAAAGTATATCCTCCTAACTTCATTAAGCTTTTATATACAGGATGATTCCATAATTCTTTAATAGTTGTAAAGTTTTTTTTCATTAGATCACTTCCTTGTTTATAAAATTGTTTTTATTATAGCCATTAAAGAAATCTCTTACTGTCATAATATTCTTACCCTTGGGTTTAATCTTGGTGATCCTTATACCTTTATCACTTGCCATAATAGTAAAACTATCTTTATCAACATTAGTTATCGTTCCAATTTTACCTTTACTTTCAACAATATTACATTCAACTACTTTATAATCAATATTATCAATAATAAAATATGCAAGGGGCTCAGGCGATAATGCTCTTACTAAATCAAATACTTGTTTAGCCGTTTTATTAAAATCAATTCTTTCATGTTCTCTTTTAATAATCGGAGCATAAGTTACTTCATTAAGATTTTGTTTTTCTCGATTATTTTTATGATTTATTATTAAAGGCAATTCTTTAATTATCATTTCTTTTCCTAATAAAGAAAGTTTATTTGATAAAGTTTCTAAATTATCAGTTTCTTCAATTCTTATCGATTGTTTAGATATTATATCCCCACTATCCATACCTTCATCCATATACATAATGGTAATACCAGTTTCTTTTTCGTCATTTAATATTGCATGATGAATTGGAGCTCCACCTCTATATTTAGGTAATAATGAAGCATGAATATTAATACACCCTAGATGAGGAAGTTCAATTAATTCTTTAGGTATTATCTGGCCATAAGCACAAGTAATAATAATATCAGGCTGTTTATCAATAATTTCTTGATAACTTTCTTTAATATTTAATGGACTATAAACAGGAATATTTGCTTCTAAAGCCACTTCTTTTACTGGACAAGGAGTTAATATTTTTTTTCTTCCTACATAAGCATCAGGGCTAGTCACTACCAAAATTACATTCGTATTTTCAATTAATGATTTTAAAATTGGAACACTAAATAATGGTGTCCCCATAAATATTACTTTAAGTTTTTTCATAGTATCACCTACTTAAAAGTATACAACAATTAAAGAAAAAAACCTATATTATTTTTTATAGGTTTTCTTTATATTCTTTACATGCATCATCTAATGCTTTAAATAAAAGATCTATATCAGCAATATTTTTAATTCTAGCACCTGATGCATATTTATGGCCTCCACCATTATATTTCATCGCTATTTCATTTATAATAGGTCCTCTACTTCTAATATTTACTTTATGTAATTCTTGTCTTTGATCATATGAAACAAATGCCCAAGCATATAATTCTTTTATATAATTAAAATTATTAACCATATTAGAAGCTGAAGATGAATCTACTTTATATTCTTTAATAACATCATCAGTTAATTTTATATAACCAAAACCGTTTTCGGTAATGCTCATATTTAATGTTATATATGATTGAAATTTAACTTCATCTAATGGTCTTTCATATAATTTATTATATAATTTCATTAAATCTAAATTATAGTTTTTAATTAATTTACTTACTAACTCTAAAGATTTATAAGTTGTAGTTGGTACTAAAAATCGATCGCTATCTGCGATTACCCCAAGAAATAAATTAGAAGCTATTTCTTTATTCATTTTTAAGTTTGTATTTTCGATTAATTCAATAATCATTTCACAAGTGGAACTAGCATCTTCTCTAACATATTCTATTTCGCTAAATTGTTCTTCTACAGGATGATGATCGATTTTAATAACTTTTTTATAATTTTCAAATTTTATCCCATCTAATCTTGATATATTAGGTAAATCTAACACTATTAATAATGGGTCTTCAAGTAAACTTTCATCGATTTTATCTAAAATACCAAAATACTTAAATCTTGATACAGGAGTTCCTACTGCATATACTTTCTTTTTAGGAAAAGTTAATTTAATAGAATCTCTTAAAGCAATTTGACTTCCAACAGCATCAGGATCTGGTCCGATATGACGAGCTATAACTATCGTATCATGTTGTTTTATTTCTTTATATATTTTTTTGAATATTTCTTTAGCTCCGATTTAAATCAGTCCTCCTTCTTTATTTTATTAATGTATAAGTATCTAATGCAATCATTAATTCTTCATTAGTAGGTATTACATATACTGGTACCTTAGAATCATCTGCCGATATTAATTTTTCTTCTCCCCGAATATTATTTCTATTTTCATCTATTTTTATGCCTAAAACAGCTAATTTATCAATTATTTGTTTTCGAACCGCAATTCCATTTTCGCCAAGACCAGCTGTAAATATAATAGCATCTGCTCCTTCTAATTCGACATAGTATTTAGCAATATATTCAACCACTCTATTTACATAAATATTTTGAGCTAAAAGACATCTTTCATCGCCTTTTTCAATCCCCGCTTCAACATCTCTTGAATCTGATGATACTCCACTTACACCTAATAAACCGCTTTCTTTATTTAAAATATCGTCGATCATTTCTGCGCTAATACCTGTTTGCTTCATAATATAAGTAATTATTGTTGCATCAATATCACCAGAACGTGTACCCATCATTAAGCCAGCATTAGGAGTAAATCCCATCGAGGTATTAATACACTGTCCATTTTTAACCGCTGAAATACTAGCTCCATTGCCAATATGACAAGTAATTAATTTTAAATCATTTCTTTTCATTATTTCACTAGCTCTTAAAGTTATATATTTGTGACTAGTTCCATGAAAACCATATCTTCTAATATTATATTTAGTATACCATTCATAAGGTACGGGATAAATATAATTTTCTTTTTCAATAGTTTGATGAAATGCAGTATCAAATACCAATGTCTGAGTAGCATTCATAAATACTTCCATCGCAGCTTTTATTGCTACTATAATCGGAGGATTATGAAGCGGTGCTAAGCATGATAAATCTTCTACTATTTTAATATTATCTTTAGTAGCAATAACCGTTTTATTAAAATAAGGTCCACCTTGAACCGTTCTATGTCCTATACCTTCTACTTCATTTAAGTTTTTAATAATTTTATTATTAATTAATTCTTTAATTAATATTTCAAAAGCATCTTTATGATTTTTAAGATCAACCTCAGTTTTAAATTTTTCACCTTTTAATTTGATCGTATAAAAAGAATTTTTTAAACCTATTCTTTCAAATACTCCACTGATTAATTCTTTTTCTTCTGGCATCTCAAATAAAGTAAATTTTAAAGATGATGATCCAGCATTTACACTTAATATTTTCATTTCTTCACCCATAGTAATTATACATAAAAAAAGATAGTTTTACTATCCTTTTTACTTTTTTTCTTTAAACTTGATACAATTTTTGGGTTTATGGGCCTCTTTGAAGACATCAATTTTGTCTTTATGATTTAAATTAACTCCATATTCGTTTAAATATTCATGTAAAGATCTTTTTTGATTATTTAATGGATTATGATTATAACCTTTTAATATCATAAGTATCACCTTATTTATATTATGGTTTAAATTTTATAAAATATTATCAAATTTCTTATTTTCTTTTAATATTTTTATTACTTCAATATTTTTTAAAGCTTCATTAATTAGTTCTTCATAAGGAATTAATTTTTCATATTCTTCAGCTAAGGAAGATATTGGATTAATAACCGGATGATCAGGCACAAATATTGTACAACAATCTTCATAAGGTAAAATTGATATATCATAAGTATTAATATTTTTAGCTACATTGATAATTTCAATTTTATCAAAACAAGCTAAAGGTCTTAAAACCGGTATTTTAACTACTTCATTAATAACTCTCATGCTAGTTAAAGTTTGACTAGCTACTTGCCCTACTGATTCACCATTTATTAATACTTTAGCGTTTATTTTATAACTTAATCTTTCGCTAATTCGATACATTATTCTTCTCATTATCGTTATCATATATTCATGAGGACAATTTTTATAAATAGCCTCTTGAATTTTAGTGAAATTAACAATATGAACTTTCACATAGCCACCATATTTAGATAATTCTCTTGCAAGTGATAATACTTTATTTTTAGCATTTAAACTCGTATGCGGAGGACTTTCAAAATATATTGCTTCTATTCTTATACCCCTTTTTAAGGCATAATAACCAGCAACTGGCGAATCAATTCCCCCACTTAACATTAATAATCCTTTCCCTAAAGTACCTACTGGGTATCCTCCAATACCTTTTACTTTTTCAAAATAAAAATAACTTTTATTAAATCTTATTTCAACATTAATATTAAGATCAGGATTATGTACATCAACTTTTTTATTTTTAAATTTATTTAAAATTAGTGATCCTAATTTTTTATTTATATCCATGCTATTAAGGGGATAATTTTTATCACTTCTTTTCGTATTTACTTTAAAAGTATTAAACTCTTTACTTTTAAGTAATTCTAATAAATTATTACTAATTAATTCTATATTATTATTATCTAATTCATAAGCAATATTAATTTCATGAATTCCAAAAGTATTAGTAAGAACTTCTACTACCTCTTCATAATTTTCAGTAGAAATAAACATTCTACCTTTATCAAAAATTATTTCATGATTAATATTTATTAAAGCATTTTTTATATTATCTTTTAAAGTATTAATAAAAAAAGAAATATTATCTTTTTTAGTAGTTAATTCTCCATATTTAATAATTATTATTTTTTTCATTTAATCACCTTAATTTAGCTTATTTAGTTTATCATAAATACCATCAAAAGCATTTAAAAATACACTAATTTCTTCATTACTAGTTAAATGAGATAAACTAATTCTTAAGGTTGTTAAAGCTCTTGTTTTGTCTTTATAAATGTTTAATACTGCAGCACTTATTTTCCCACTTGAACAAGCAGTATTAGAGCTAACATATATTTGATGTTTCTCTAAAGCATGAATAAAAGTTTCCGGTTTAATATCCATCAAACTAATATTTAAAATATGAGGAATAGAATATTTGGTTTTATTAATTAATATTTTAGGATATTTTTTTAAACTTAAACTTATCTTTTCATTTAATTTTGCTATTTTAGCTTCTTTTTTACTTAAATCACTTGTAGCAATTCTTAGAGCTTTAGATAAAGTTACGATAAGAGGTAATGGTGGAGTTCCAGGTCTTAAATTATCACTAGAACCATACATAATCGGTTTTATATTAACACTATTTTTTTTATATAAAACTCCTACTCCTTTAGCCCCATATATTTTATGAGCGCTAAAAGAAGCTAAATCAACATCATTTAAAATAACCGGAACTTTCCCTATAGCTTGAGTCATATCACTATGAAAAATAATATTAGGATTTTCTTTATTAATAATCTGTTTAATAGTTTTAAGTGGTTGTCTGATACCTAATTCACTATTAACAGCACATATACTTACTAATATAGTATCTTTAGTAATTAGTTTCTTTAAATCCTCAAAATCAATAACTCCATCAGAGTCATTATTTACATAATCAATTATAAAATCATTCTTTTCTAAATATTTACATATTCCATATATAGACTCATGTTCTAATTTTGATACTATTATCCTGCTACCCTTTTTACCACAAGAAAGAGCTGTTCCTATTAAAGCCATATTATTTGACTCAGTAGCACCACTTGTTATTATTAATTCTTTATTATTAATTTTAAAAATATCACATATTTGTTTTAATGCCTCATTAAGTAATTCTTTAGACTTTGTTCCTAAACTATGTAAACTATTTGGATTTCCAAAATAGTCTTTAGTTACTTTATTATAACTATCCAATATTTCTGGAAGTACTGGAGTAGTAGCTGAATAATCTAAATAAACCATGCTTATCACCTAGAATTCATTATAAACTATTGAAAGTAAAAAGGCAAAAAAAATCACTTATAGTGAATTTTTATTTTTGAAAAGCTTCAATCATTTTTTTATGAATGTCAGCATCAACTAAAGAAATCGAATTAATCGCCTGTTCTAAAGATTCTTTATAATTACCAGCAAAAAACTTCTTTTCCGCTTTTTTTAATCCTTGATTTAAAACTGTATTAAGTGGTTTAAATCTATTACCATATATAATTGTATTTTCAGCAAGTTTTGCTGTTTTTATTGTTTCATTAGTGGTTTTATATAATTTTAAAGATAAGTCTCTTGCTGTATCTACTCTCGTATTTAATATTCTTATTGAAATTGGTTTTTTATTTAATTCAATTAACATTTCGTTTATTGCCTCATTAGCTTCATTTAAATGGGTATAATAATTTTCAGGTATGATAGGTAGTTTATAACTTAAGATTTGTTCTTTTGATTTTTTAAGGATGCTTTCTATTTCATCAAATTGCTCATGAGCTCGTAATTCATCTTCTTTTAGCCCACTTAAATTTTTTAATGTTAATTCTAATTTATCTTCATTTTTAGATAATTTTAAATTAAGATGTTCTAATTCTTTATTTAATCTTGAAAATGCAAAAGATTTATTACGATAGTTTTCAAGGGTTACCTCATAATCATTTTGAATAGCTTTGATATTAATATTTAATTCATCAATTATTTTTACTTCTTCATTAGTTAAATCATAACTATATTTTATATCCTCAATTTTAGATGATAATTTAGTTATTATATTTAACATCTTTTTGGTTTTTATAGCAACTTTACGCATATTTTCTTCAAAAGCCTTTTTACTCATTTTTTCGTTATCAAAATCATAATACAATGATTCAAAATACGATAAAATTGTTTTAAGTTCAAATATGGAATCAGTTAAATTTAATACATTTAATCTATCAAATATATCTGCTACTTTTTTTTCTGATTCAGTAATATTATAATCAATATTTAAATAATCTAAATTATAGTTTTCTTTTAACATTTTATTATATATATTCCTTATATCATTAATCTTTATAGGAATTAATTTTTTACCCATCATGATAATAGTTGGAGCTTCTTCAATTACAATTATTAAGTTTCCAATTATATCATCTAAGGCTTTTACTATCTTTCCAACTTCACTATAAGCATTACTTTCCATTGCCTCTTCAAAAGCAGCAAATAATTTATCTATATTTTCAAATTGCAATTCTAAAGGTATCTTAACAAAATCATATTCTTCAGAATTTTTATTATATTTTAAAAATATTTCTCGATAATCAGCTTTTAATTTAGTTACTATTTCTCTATTTTTACTTTCACTTAAAGATATTTCTTTTATTTCACTAAGAAGAAAATCACTTTTTGTTTTTACATAGTATATTTCTATTTCTAATTCAGCTATCGCTTTATTTACTGTTTTAAATTTTCCTTTTACGCATAAATCTTCTAATTCTAATAATTTATCATTTAAATTAGGCATATCTTGTTCTTTTATAATTTCATATCTATTTTGCCATAACTTATATTTTTTTTCTAATTCTTTATTATTAATTAAAGCGCCTACTTTATTAAGTTCATTAAGAATAGCACCCGAAAGAATTAAATTTTTTTCTTTTTCAAGTTGCATTAATATTTCATTATATTTTTTCTTAGTTCTTTTTTTTAATATTATTAATGTTATTAATATTAATATTGCTACTACGCCAGCATATATATAACCTAGGATTTCATAGATATTATCTATCATAAGCATTTCTCCTCTATATTAAATATTATCATATTTTAAACAATATTAATAGTTATCTAATTAAAATTTTTTATAAAAAAAATATCATATTTTTAATTATATTTCTTCATATATATTAAAAATTCTTCTTTTAGTTATTAGATAAATTAATAGCATTTTGTTTATAAGTCCTCTTTATTGATACTTAATCCTGCTAAATATCCTGTTGATAAAGCAAGGGTTATATTATAACCGCCTATCGGTCCATGGGTATCAAGTGCTTCACCAATAAAATATATACCTCTATTTATAGTAGATTCCATAGTCATAGAATTAATATATTTAAGATCAATTCCTCCTCCAGTTACATAAGCTGTTTCTAATTCATTTACCTCTTTGATTTCAAATCTTAATTCTTTTAAAATATTAATAATAATTTCTTTTTCAGTTTTAGTTAAAGATTTTATTCTTTTATTAATATTAATTTTATTAACTAAATATAAACTAAATTTTTTAGTAAAATAATTATTTAATAATGATGTTATATTTTTTTCAGAATTATAATTATTTATTATAGTTAATAATTCTTCTTTAGAAAAATTTGGCAATAAATCTATTTTGATATCTTTGTTTGAACTTTTATAAATAAATTCACTTAATTTCATAATGGCACTACCACCTAATCCTAAATGAGTAAACATTAAGTTACCAGTACTTTTTTTATTTTCAAAATATATTGTTACTTCAAGAATAGAGGTGCCAGCTAAATAAGTTTGCTCAATTAGTTTAACACCTGTTTCAGCTGGAAATAATTTTATGGTTGGTTGTTTTAACATATGTGCAAATTTCATATTATCTCCAGTACTACCAGTATATTTAAAACTAGATCCCCCAGTTGCTATTATTATATTTTTTGTTTGATAAATATTTTTATTTGTAACTACTTCTTTTATTTTTGCATTCTTAATTTCTAAAACTGTTTCATTATAGTTTTGAGGCACATTTTTTAGTTCATTTAATAAAACATTTAATACATCAACTGACTGATTACTTTCAGGAAAGACTTTATTATCTTCTTCAATTTTTAAGGGAACGTTTCTTGTTTCAAAATAGTTATATATTTCATTTGGTCCAAAAATATTTATAGCACTATATAAATATTTTTTATTATAATTTACTTCATTTAGAAATTCATTATTGGTTTTTAAATTAGTTAAGTTGCATCTTCCACCACCTGTAAGTAATAATTTCTTTCCTGGTTTTGAATTTTTATCTATTAATAATACTTTATTATTTTGGCTACTTTTTATAGCTGCCATAAGACCAGCTGGACCTGCTCCAATTATTATACAATCAAACATATAATCACCTTTTAAATTATAGCACAAATGAGGTTAAGATAATAAAAAAACACTTATCTTATTTTTGAAATATAATTAAAAGTAATTATTTAAGTTAAGTATCTTTTTAGGGAATATTCTTTACAAATAATTGCTTTTATGGTAGTATATACGTCACATAAAAAAGGGGGATTTTTATGGAAGCTTTAGTTATAAATAAAGCTAAATTTAAAAAACTTGAACAACTTAAATTAAATAAAGAAATATTTAATACTGAATGTCAATTATTTATTTTAGATTCTAAAGTAACAAAAAAATTACTTAAAATTTTTTATATTGATGAAGGTGTATATTTTGGTAATAAACTATTAACAATAAATTCATTAATAGATGCAAAAGAAGAAATTAATATGGAAGAATTAATGTTACCTGAAAAATTAGTGGTAGTTGGTAATAAAGTAGCTGGGTTTTCAATGCCTTTTATAAATAATGAAAATTTACAAACAATACTAAAAAATAAGGATGTTCTATTATCTACTAAAATTAAATTTTTAAAAGAAGTTGGTAAAATTATAGAACAAGTCCAAAATATTAAGCCATATAATCAACCATTTCATTTATCAGATGTACATGAATCAAATTTTATATACGATTTAAATAAAAAAATAATCCGCGCTGTAGATTTAGACAGTTGTAAAATAGTTAATAATGAAGCATCACCTATTAAATTTCTATCTACTAATAAAACTATTCATAATTTTCCCCACAAATATTATAAGAATGAAAATGGTATATATGAATCAAATACTAATACTGAATATTTTTGTTTTGTTATCATGGTTTTAAATACCATTTCTTACAACCAAATCAATCATTTATCGATATCAGATTTTTATATGTATTTACAATATCTAAGAGATTTAGGGTTCAGTAATGAACTAATAGATTATTTTAGTAATATATATACCAATTCACCTAATAAAATAGCTATCGATTCTTTAGATGAAATTTCATATAATAAAAAAGCAGCTAGAGCTCATCATAAAGTATTTGAATATAAATATAAAAAAAATATTTAAATTTAAATATTTTTTATTTTTGACAGTATTTACAATAATAAGTACTTCGACCATTTAATTTAACTTTCATAATATCATTTTGGCACTTAGGGCATTTTTCTCCACTTTTCATATGAACTTTTAAAAAGTTTTGATAATTACCAGCAACACCTAAAGTAGCAGTATAGGTTCTTATTGTCGTACCATTATTTGAAATAGCTAGATTAAGAATTTTAATAGCTGAATCAACTATTTTTTTAACTTCATTTAATGTAATATCTTTACCTAATTTAAAAGGATTTATTTCTGAATCATATAATACTTCATTAGCATAAATATTACCGAGTCCGCTAATAATAGTTTGATCTAATAATATCGTTTTAATTGGTGCTTTTTTCTTAATTATTTTTTGATATAAATTATTAATATCAATATCAAAAGGCTCTAAAGCTAATTTAGAGATACTTTTATTCTTACTTAGTTCTTCTTTTTTTATTAGCTCTACTCTGCCAAACTTACGAGTATCATGATATCTTAGAGATGTATTATCATCAAATATAAAAATAATATGTTCATGTTTTTCTATTGGTTTAGCTTTATCTTTAATAAAATATTTGCCTTCCATTCTTAAATGACTTATTAAAATATAGTTATCATAATCAAATAGTATGTATTTACCATTTGTTTTTATATCCTTTAATTTTTTATTTATTAATAAATTTATATTAAGACTATCTTTTGAAATAATTTTTGGATAAATAACTTTAATATCCATTATTTTTTTATTTAAAAGTTCTTTTTTTAAAATAGTAGCTACAGTTCTTACTTCTGGTAATTCTGGCATATTTAAGCCTCATACCAATTAGAACCATAATCAATATCAACCTTAATCGGGGTTTTTAAATTAACGATATTTTCCATAGTATCACGCACCAATAATTCTAACTTGGCTTTTTCTTCTTTAACTACATCAAATATAAGTTCATCATGAACTTGTAATATCATTTTACTTTTAAAATTTCGTTTTGTTAATTCTTCATCAATTTTTACCATTGCCATTTTAATAATATCCGCAGCTGTACCTTGAATGGGAGTATTAAGAGCAATCCTTTCTCCAGCTGACCTTATTATAAAATTTTTATTTGCTAATTCATCAATATTTCTTTTTCGATTAAATATTGTTCTTACACTACCGTATAAATGAGCTTCTTTTATTATTTCATCCATATATCTTTTAACTCCTGGATATAATTCTAAATATTTATCAATAAATTTTTTAGCCTCACTGGGTTTTAAATTTAAATTTTCACCTAGTCCAAAACTACTTATTCCATATACGATTCCAAATATTACTGCTTTTGCTGTTCGGCGCATATTTTTGGTTACTGATTCTTTTGAGACATCAAATATATCACTAGCAACCTTAGTATGAATATCTTCACCATTATTGAAAGCTTCAATTAATTCTTTTGAATCACTTATATGAGCTAATACTCTCAATTCAATTTGGGAATAATCAGCACATAAAAAGATATCATTTACAGGAAGAAAAGCTTTTCTTACTTTGCGCCCATTTTCATCGCGAACAGGAATATTTTGTAAATTTGGTTCAACACTTGATAATCGACCTGTTCTTGTTAAAGTTTGTTTATAGATAGTATGAATTAAATTATCTTTAGTAATATAATTTTCCAGGCCTTCTAGATAAGTACTATTTAATTTAAATAAATTACGATATTCAAGAATTGCTTCAATAATAGGATGATCTCCTCTTAATTTTTCTAAAGTGGCTGCGTCAGTACTATAATTCTTTTTAGCTGTTTTTCTCTTTGAAACAAGTCCTAAACGTTCAAAAAGAACTTCTCCTAATTGCTTGGGACTACTAATGTTAAATTCTTTACCAGCATAATTATAAATAGTATTAGAAATATTATTGATTTTAATTTTAATCTCCTGGCTCATATCTTTTAATATATCTCTGCTACATTTAACTCCTGCTTGCTCCATTTTAGCTAACACGGTAACAAGAGGCATTTCAATTGTATTAAATAAATCATCCATATCATCTAGTTTTAATTTATTAATTAATTCGTCTCTTGTTTCATAAATATATCTTGCTTTTAAAGTAACAGCTTCTTTTAATAATTTTTCATCTTTAATAACATTTTCATAAAAAGGAATGTTATAACCTTCAATATTCATTAAATATGCTAAATCTTCTTTAGTTTGAAAATTAAGTAAATATGTCGCTATCATATTATCAAATATTGTCTTAGTATTTAAATCATTAAGTAAAATAATATTCTTTTTTAAATCATAAGTATATTTTTTTGTGTTTTTGTAATACTTAAATACTTCTTGAATTAAATCCTTATTTACATAGTAAGCATTTTTACCATCAAAAATTCCCATCCCTAATATATCACCTTTATGATAATTAGTATTATCACATTCAATATAATAAGAAATAATATCTTTTTTAACTAAACTATTAATATCTTTCAATTCTTGATATTCATTTATAATATTAGGTTCTTTAACAATAATAGTTTTCATTAAAGAATAAAATTCTAAATCTTTATACATTTCTTCTAATTTAGGAGTAGGCCCTGTATATAGCATATCTTCTAAATCACCTTCTAATGGTACTTCTCTAAATATAGTGCACATTTCTTTACTAAAAAAAGCATCTTTTTTTCCTTGGATTAATTTATCTTTAACTGCACCTTTAATATTATCAATACTAGCATAAATGTTTTCAAGAGATCCATAATTATGTAATAATTTTAAAGCTGTCTTTTCTCCTATCCCTTTTACACCTGGAATATTATCAGACGGATCTCCCGATAAAGCTTTTAAATCAATTATTTTAATTGGATCTATTCCATACTCTTTTTTAAATGTTTCTTCATTAAATCTAATATGTCCTTTTTGTTTTAATAACTTTACATCAGTTTCATGAGAAATTAATTGTAATAAATCTTTATCTGAAGATACAATAGTTGCATCAAATAAAGGATCTTTTTCAGTCAGCAAAGTTATAGTTCCAATAATATCATCAGCTTCATAATTCTCTACTTCATAATGTTTTATTCCCATAGCATCTAAAAGATCTCGAGCTACTGGCATTTGTTTTAATAAATCATCGGGAGTTTCTTGACGACCAGCTTTATAATTTTCAAATTTTTGATGTCTAAAATTTTTACCAATGTCAAAAGCAACAGCCATATATTTTGGCTTTTCTTCAGCAATTATTTTATTAATCATTGTAGTAAAACCATATAAAGCATTAGTTACTACCCCTTTACTATTTTTCATAACTGATCCAGAATAAAGGGTTGCATAATAACTTCTATACATTAAATTATTTCCGTCTACTAATATTAATTTCTTCATAATTCACCTTCTAAATATATTATAATACATTTATAACCATTTATAAAATAAATATAATTTAACATTAAAAATACCCTAAAGGGATATTAGTCATCTTTGTATGGAGTCCAATATTTTTTAGGATATTTTGTTTTCGGTTGATAAATTTTCTTTTTACTTTTATCTTCTTCAAACTTTTTAGGATTTTTCTTAGCTGCAGCTATAATACTGCTAATACTTTTATTTCTTGATTTTTGAGTTTCTTTCTTTTTTATTAAATCTAGATATTTATAATCTTCTATCTTTTCTACTTCCAAATCATCAATAAATGCCGGATTTTTAAAGAAGAATATATAGTCTCCAGTCATTAAATTACTATTGTTACTACTAAAATCAAACCCTAAACTGGTATATTCACTTCCGGTAAATAAATCCATTCTTTGAATATCATTTTTAGTTAAAAATAAATTTACCGCCTCGTCGATACAATCTTCAGGAACAAAGATTACTTTATTACCTAGTTTGTAAAAAGCTTCGTTAATTAATGTTTTCGAAATCACTTTATAGCTTGCGAATTGCTCTTCGTTAAGAATAATATAATTATCCTTATCCGCTGGCATAAATTCAGTATCTTTATTAAATATTACCGCCCAAAAATCTCGATCTTTCCAATTTAATTCTAAATCACCTGATTTAAGAATCATTTTAGGAATATCATCATATCGATATGCAACAACAGTTAAATCATTTATCTTATATATATTTATATCTCGATTATAGACATAAGTAAGGCATTTAGTTTGATTATAATGCTCTAACATTTTTTCATACAATATTTTTTGAACATAAAATCCTTCTAATGTGAATGTAATAAGAAATTTATAATCACTCTCATCATATTTTTTAAATTCGTTTATGAATCTATCTTTTATATGATTTTTAAAATGATAAGGATTGTTTAATTTATCACATTCATTAAAATGTTTATCAAGTATTACTTTTAAATTTTCTTCATTTTCATCATTAATTAAATTTTTATTTATACCATGATAAACACAAAAATTAATTATATCTTGATGTTTTTTTAATCCTAAATAATATTTTTTATCATCAATTAGTTGATATAACTCATTTATTTCAAATGTTAAACCTTTTAAGAAGTATATTATTCCCGATTGAGGATTTTCAATAAGTTTCAACTGGTCTCTAAAAAAATTATCTTCAAAAATTTTATAAAATAAAGAGGACTCTAACTGCTCATTTGTTAAACAATGTCTACTTATTATATTATATATAATCATTTCTAGTATTTCATTATTTATATTAATATTACTGATGTCTTCTTCTAATAATTTTAATTTATCTATTGTTTCTTTATATTCACTATAACTATTATTTCCACGTTTAAGGTCAACATTTTTTGCTATCAAATTAATAGCCTTTATCTTAATTCTATCTTGTAAATTTGAATTAAATAAATAATTAAGTTGAAAATTTATATCAATATCTCTATGTAAATCCTTCATAAAAATCCCTCTTTAAAATTTTAACATAAAAAAAAGCTAATTAAAACTTAATTAAACCTTTTTCAATTTCTTCAAGAGCTCTTCCTAAATTTTTTTTACATTTATATTCAGTGTCGGGCATTTGATAATGATTGTTTTTTTGCATATCTTTGCTCCGTGTTGCTGCTATGTGGACTAAATTATATTTAGAGTCTACAATAGTAAGAATTTTATCAATTGATGGATAAATCATTTTATCACTCTCCTATAATAAATATACTACAAGAGTTTTTATTTATACACTTTTATGTGTAAAATTATACAAATTATTTACAGCAAGGATTTGGATTATATACATTACAGCATATATTTTCTTCGCAGCATGTATAACACGGAACATATGAATGATGATAAATATGATTATTAATAATTCTTGTATGAATTGGTTGAACATGTCTTACATGATGATTAATTTGACGATGAACAATATTTTCACAAGGAGGTTCACAAACAGGTTCACATTCCATACCTGGTAATACTGATTGAGGATATTTCACTCCTCCCATTTGCATAGAAGCACCTTGACTATTCATTTCATCATAAGGTATAAAACCTTCTTCTTCCTTTCCCATACAAGCACGATTTTGGTTAAACATAAAAAATACACTTTCCTTTCTAGTGTATTTTATGTGATTAGGCAACCTATGGTTAGGACATTTGTTTATTAAAATGGTAATTTCATATTTCCAGTCGCCATTTTTTTCATCATATTTTTCATATTATCAAATTGTTTAAGTAAACGGTTTACCTCTTCAACACTTCTACCACTTCCTTTAGCTATTCTTTGTTTACGAGTCATTTTTAACACTTCGGGATGTTTTCTTTCATAAGGAGTCATCGATAATATTATCGCTTCAACATGAGCTAAATCTTTAGGATCAATATTAATATTATTTAATCCCATATTACGAGCTCCGGGAAGCATTTTTAAAATATTTTCTAAAGGTCCTAATTTTTTAATTTGTTTCATATTTGTTAGAAAATCTTCTAAATCATAATTACCCTTTTTCATTTTTTTAGATAAATCTAAAGCTTCTTCTTCATCAATAATATCACTTGCTTTTTCCGCAATCGATAAAATATCCCCCATATCAAGGATTCTTTCAGCCATTCTTTCAGGATAAAACTCAGATATGCCATCTAATTTTTCTGAATCTCCAACAAACTTAATTGGTACATTAGTTAAATGACGAACCGATAAAGCAACCCCGCCTTTAGTATTACCATCCATTTTTGTTAAGATAGCTCCGGTTAAAGATAATTTATTATTAAAACCATTTATAACATTAATAGCATCTTGACCCATCATGGCATCAATTACTAATAAAATTTCATGAGGATTAACGATATTACTAATATCTTTTAATTCGTTCATTAAATCATCATCAATATGTAATCTCCCAGCTGTATCAATAATTATATAATCTAAACTATTTAATTTAGCATAATCTACTGCTTGTTTAACTATTTCGCGAGGATTTTCTTTTCCTTTTTCAAAAACCGGTATATTTAATGAAGAACCTATTTCTTTTAACTGATCAATAGCAGCAGGCCTATATATATCACAAGCTACTAACAAAGGCTTTTTATTATGTTTCTTTCTAACATAATTAGCTATTTTACCACAGGTAGTAGTTTTACCCGATCCTTGAAGACCAGCAAGCATTATAATAGTCGGATTTTTATCTACTTTTAAAGGTTCATAATCATTACCTAATAAACTAATAAGCTCATCTTTAACTAGTTTAATAAATACTTCTTCAGGTTTTAAACTTTTAGAAACATCTAATCCCATTA
Source organism: Bacilli bacterium (assembly GCA_028699175.1). Lineage (GTDB taxonomy): Bacteria > Bacillota_I > Bacilli_A > RF39 > UBA660 > DUUS01. The sequence continues at coordinate 34,105 of JAQVVC010000003.1, forward strand.
CTTTATCTTTAACATTTTTCGTAAATTCTTTTACAACTTCATAATTAACATCAGCTTCTAATAAAGCCATTCTTATTTCTTTAATCGCATCACTAATATTATCTTCAGTAAT
>JAQVVC010000004.1 GCA_028699175.1 Bacilli bacterium
TATAATCCTCCTATTAATATTAGTATAATGAATAAACCTAATGGTAAAGTTAAATTATCTAATCCTTTGATACCAATTAATTCTAAAATAGCTGCGCTTAATCCTATTAAAAGTATTTTTAATATATCAAAACTAATTTCAAAATAATAATTAAATATTATAGTAATAATAATAGAAATAATAAATACAGTAAGTGTTCCAAAGATGGTTTTATTATTGTAAATAATTTTACTTTTAAACTTGTTTGCTATAATAGGAGCTATTCCATCACCTAAAGCCATACAAAAAAGTGCAATAGCATAATACGGATAAAATTCATTATTTATATAAGTTAATAAAGCCATAATAAATATACTAATTGGATAATATATCGTTCCTAGAGATTCTTTTTCTTCCATCCCTTTAAAGATATTCTTTTTATAAGAAATATAATTAATTAAGATAAAAGTTAAAGGCGGAATTATTATATGATAAGAATCTTTAAAATAATAATACATTATTATCCATACCAATGACACATATATATGAACAAATTTCCTCGTATATATTTTATCTATTTTAAACTTTTCATTTAATATTTTAGATATATAAATAATTAAAAATAAATATAAATAAGTTAATATATATCCTTTTATTATCATAATTCACCTATATTGTTGGAAAAGCATTAATTCCTAAAGGTAAATTTATGATATAAAATGCTATTAATATAACAATCCATAGTAAAGTTGTATATTTTGAATAAGGAATAATATATTTTATATTACTAGTGATAGAATCAGTTTCACCTTGACTATATAATTCCATAAAAGCTATATAAATAATAAAATAAGCCATTAATGGTGTTAATCCGTATGTAATACATTCCCCTGCTCTAAATACAACAGTAGCGAATTCAGGACTCATTCCGGAGTTCATAAAAACAGGAACTAATACACCACTTAATATTACCCATTTATTAGCTGAACCAGGTACTAAAAGAGCACTTAAAGCACTAATAAATAATACAAGTAAAATTAAAGGAATGCCAGTAAAACTAGAATTAGCTATTAAATTAGCAAAACTAGCTACTATGACCGGTCCAATATTTGTTTTCTTAAAAATAAATATAAACATTGAAGCCATAAATATTAAAACCAGCACTTTTCCTACTCCATCAAGCGAATGACTCAATCCCGCACATAAATCACGATGATTTTTAATTGTTTTATTAACAATACCATAACTTAAACCTAGGATTATAAATAATAATGTCACTACAAATACAAACCCTTGATTAAAGAAAGAATTATAACCAAATAATTTATCTATATATAATATTTGAGAATAATCAAGTAAATTACCTCCAAAAGGTATATTAGGAATAATATTATAGATAAATATCAAAGCATAGATAATTCCACAAAAACAAGATATTATTAAACCCTTTTTTTCCCTTTTAGTTAAATAATCTTCTTCTTCATCTTCCATTTGATATGTTCCTATATCTGGTACTGTAATTTTTTCGGTAATTGAAGTTATTATCAGAGCAAGAGAAATTGCAGCTACTGACATGATTAACATATTACTGGTTGTATTTATTACATAATCAGCAGTAATCATATTTGCTACCATAGTAGTGTAACCTAACAAAGTTGAATCTATGGCATTCATAAATATATTAATTCCTACACCACAGGAAAGTGAAGCAAAAGCACAAATAATTCCTGCTCTAGGATTCCTTTTACCATATTTAAATAATAATGCGGCCAGCGGTATTAATATAATAAAACTAATATCTCCCATAATTGATGCTATGATACAAATTAATGATAAAGAAAATGTTACAGTTCTTTTACTCATTTTTTTTGTTAAAATATAAAAAAATGAATCTAGAAAGCCACTTTTATCCATAATGCCGATTCCAATTAAAGTTATTAAAAACATAGATAATGGCATAAATGAAGAAAAATTAGAAACAGCATTACTAAAGATATATTTTATACCACTTAAATTAAATAATGACTCCACTGAGACCAATACATTTTCATAGCTACCATTAGCAGTTACCTTATTATATGTAGTACTTACATTAAATAAATTTAAAATTCCACTAAGTACAACAGTAACTAAAATTAGTATTAAAAAACTCATAATGGGATGAAGTACTATTCGATCTCTTACCCGTCTTATTCTTTTCATTGTTCCACCTTCTTAAGTTTTTTTTCAAATTCTAATCTATCCATCATTATTTCTCTGTTACAATTTATACATTTAATTTTTATATCTACTCCAACTCTAGTTATTAACCATTTATTAGTTTGGCAAGCATGATTTTTTTTCATAATAACTATACTATTTAAATCATATTTGTTCTTCATAAGACCTCAATCTTTTAATTCAATATTGTTTTTTTGATAATTTTCAATAATTTTTTTATTAATGTCTCTTCTTAATTCTTTTTCTTTACCTTGAGTACATTTTATTTTAAATAAATAATTTATAGTTGTTGAATTGATTTTTTCGATTCCTAAAAATTCACTTTCTTTAGCTTCAACATAATTATATTTTGATATCTCATCAATAATTTTATTAATTGTTTTAGTAACTAATTTTTGATCAGAATCTATTGATGTAGGTATTTCTATATATAAAACTGCTTTTTTTTGACTTAAATTAGTTATCGTACTAATATTACGATTAGCAACAGTTAATACTTCTCCAGCATCAGACTTAATTTTAGTCGTTTTTAATCCAAAGGAAATAACTGTTCCTTTAAAATTATTATATATTATGACATCGCCTACAACATAATAATCATCCATTATTATATTTATACCGTTTATTATATCTTTTAGTGCTTCTTGGAATGCTAATCCAATTACTACTCCTACTACCCCTAAACCAGCTATTAATGAGGTGGTATTTACTCCATATGCATCTAAAATGATAATCAAACCAATAATAATAATCGTATATTTGATAACATTTAATAACAAAATGATAACGGTATTTCGACGTTTTTTATAAAGATCATTTTTACCTTTAGTATTTGATTTATTAAGTATTTTTTCAGCTATTTTATAAATTATAATTCCCACAATAATAACAACTATAGGAGTAATAAATTTTTCTGATAATAAAAATTGGATAATTTTTTCGCTCATTATTATTCTCCTTCTATATTAATATTTAATATCTCTAAAATTCTCATTAAGTCTGGCTCACTATCATAAGGTATAGTAATTTTGTTTTTAGAAATCGTTACTTTTGAACCAATTAAATCTCTTAAAACATTTTCTAGCATTATTTGTTTTGTTGTCTTAGTTTCTATTCTTGAGATTGGTTTTTTCTTTTGAGTATTTATAACAAGCTGTTCTAATTCTCTAACTGAAATATTTTCTGTTATAATTTTATTGGCAAGCTTTTCAATTAAAGATTCATCTTCAAGTTTAGATAATACTCTAGCATGACTTTGAGATATCTTACCTTCATTTATATATTTCAATATATTTTTAGGTAAAGATAATAACCCTAAAAGATTAGTAATATAACTTCTACTTTTACTAAATTTTTTAGATAATTCGTCTTGCGTAATACCTGATTTATCTAAATAATTTTTAAATGCCCTAGCTATTTCAACGGGAGTTAAATCATCTCTTTGAATATTTTCAAGCAATGCAATATCCATCATTTGTTCATCACTAAAATTTTTGATAATCGCAGGAACAACATTAAGTCCAGCAATAGCTGCTGCTTTAGTTCTTCTTTCACCTGCTACTAATTCATAGCCTTTAATACTTTTTTTAACTATAATAGGTTCAAGTACCCCATGTTCTTTAATAGATGATGCTAATTCTTCTAAAGTATTTTGATCAAAATATTTTCTCGGTTGATAAGGATTACTTCTAATTTCGTTTATAGGTATTGATACAACATCTGTTTCTTTAGTTGTATTAATAATTTCTTCTTTCATAGTATTAAAATCCATAGGTTCATTATTAAATAATTGTTCTAAACCTTTTCCTAATGCTTTTCTTTTAGTTTCCATTTCGATCTATAACCTCCTTGGCTAAATTAAGATATGCCTCAGCTGCTCTACTAGTTGGATCATATTCATTTATTGGTTCTCCATGAGAAGGAGCTTCTACTAATCTAATTAATCTTGGTATTATTGTACTAAAAACTTTTTCTTTAAAGAATTTTCTTACCTCTTCAACAACTTCTAATCCTAGATTAGTTCGAGAATCTAGTAATGTTAGCAATACTCCTTCGATTTTTAAATTCGGATTTAATCTTGTTTGAGTCATTATAATAGTGTTTAATAATTGCGTAATACCTTCAAGAGCAAAAAACTCACATTGAACAGGAATAATAACTGAGTCGCTTGCAACTAAAGCATTAGTAGTTAAAAGCCCTAAAGAAGGAGGACAATCTATTATAATATATTCATAATTATCTTTAATATTTGATATCGCATTTCTTAACTGTTCATTTTTTTTAAAAGCTGCATTTTGATATCCTTTTTCTACTAACTCAATATCAAGACCAGCTAAATTAATAGTAGCAGGTATTATTGATAAATTTTTAAACTTAGTTTTAAAAATCCCTTTTTTAGCATTAGTACTACCATTTAAAACATCATAAATACTATGTTTAATATCACCTTTATTAATACCTAAACCAGTTGTAGTATTACCTTGAGGATCTAAATCTATTAATAAAACTTTTTTACCTAGTTTTCCTAATGAAGCAGCTAAATTTATACTTGTGGTAGTTTTACCTACACCACCTTTTTGATTTACTAAAGATATTATTTTAGTCATTTTATCACTGCTTTCTTAATTCCATATATAAAGATATTTTATCATATAAGATAGTAAAAGTCTAAAAAAAGTGAAAAGCTTATTAAATCAAAAATAATTAAAATTGACTCTAAATTAATACCTATGTTAATATGTTAATATAACAAATTTTAGGAGGAAAAACATGAAAATAACGGAATTACTAAATATTAAATATCCAATTTTACAAGGTGCAATGGCACATATATCTTATGCCCCTTTGGTCTCTGCGGTTTCAAATGCAGGGGGACTAGGAATAATAGCATCTGGCGGAATGACAAAAGATGATCTTAAAAATGAAATAATAAAATGTAAAAATTTAACTAATAATCCTTTTGGTGTTAATTTAATGTTAATGGAAAAGAATTGTGATGATTTAGTAAAAATAATTATCGAAGAAAAAGTTCAAGTCGTAACAACAGGCGCCGGTTCCCCTGAACGCTATTTAGAAGCTTTTAAAAAAGCCAATATTATTGTAATCCCAGTTGTTTCTAAATTAAAACATGCAATCAAAATGGAGAAATTAGGTGTCGATGCCATAATTGTAGAAGGTAGTGAAGCCGGAGGACATATAGGAGAAACTTCAAGTATGGTTTTAATACCTGAAATAACTAAACATATAAATATACCAGTTATAGCAGCTGGCGGAATATGTGATGAAAGTGGACTATTAGCTGCCATTGCTCTTGGTGCAAGTGGAATTCAAATGGGTACTAGATTTTTAGCATCTCATGAATGTCCTGCCCATATAAATTATAAAAATGCTATTATCAATGCTAAAGAAGATGCTACAGTTATAATATTTAAAAATATTGGTGCACCAGTAAGATGCTTAAAAAATAATCTTACTGATCAATATTTTGAATTAGAAAAAAAACAAGAACCGGTTGAAAAACTTAAAGAATTAACAACAGGAGCGTTAAAAAAAGCAGCTCAAAAAGGAGATGCTCTAAATGGTTCATTAATGTGTGGTCAAGTAGCTAGTAATATAGACGAAATACAATCAGTTAATGATATTATTCAAAATATTATGAATAATTATACTAAATTACTTTCAGAAATAAAATAAAAAAACACCTTAGTTGGTGTCTTTTTTACTTTTAACTTTATCTAGGGCATTTATTAATTCTTCTTCTGTCATTTTGGTATATCCTCTAATACCAAATTTTTTAGCTTGAGCTTTTAAATCATTTGGATTATTTATACCTGATAATTTTCCTGTTTCAACTAATTCAATTATTTCTTCTCTAGTTAATGTTTCTTTTTCCATTAATTTATCTGTTAATAACATAACTAAATCTTCATTTTCTTTAATGATTTTAGAAGCCTTTTTATAACAAGAATCAATAATTTTTCTTACTTCTTGATCTATTTCTAGAGCTACTGTATCTGAAAAATTTCTTGATTTGTTATAATCTCTTCCTAAAAATACCCCTTCGCTTTTATGTTCAAATTGAACAGCTCCTAAATCACTCATACCATATTCAGTAACCATAGAACGAGCTATCGAAGTTGCTTTTCTAAAATCATCTGATGCCCCAGTTGTAATTTGACCTAAAAATAATTCTTCTGCAACTCGCCCCGATAATAAACTAGTAATACTAGCTAGTAATTCATCTTTTGTCATAACTGCAAATTTTTCCTCTTTAGGTAACATCATAGTATACCCACCTGCATGACCTCGTGGAATTATAGTTATTTTATGTACTTCATTTGCATATTCTAATTTAATTCCTATGACAGCATGACCTGATTCATGAATTGCAATTAATTTTTTTTCTTTATCGGTTATCTTTCTGCTTTCTTTAGCTGGCCCCATTAATACTCTATCGGTTGCTTCATCAATTTCATTCATTGAAATAGATGATAAATCTCTTCTTACAGCAAGAAGTGCTGCTTCATTAAGTAAGTTTTCTAAATCCGCTCCACTAAATCCCGGAGTTCTTTTTGATAAATTTTCTAAATTAACTGATTTATCAAAAATTTTACCACGAGCATGAACTCCTAAAATAGATTCTCTTTCTTTTTGATCCGGAAGACTTACTGTTACTTGACGATCAAATCTTCCTGGCCTTAATAATGCTGGGTCTAAAACATCTGGTCTATTTGTTGCTGCAATTATTATTATTCCTTCATTTACTCCAAAACCATCCATTTCAGTTAATAACTGATTTAAAGTTTGTTCTCTTTCATCATGTCCTCCACCTAAACCTGTTCCTCTTTGGCGTCCGACAGCATCTATTTCGTCAATAAATATTAAACATGGAGCTGTTTGTTTAGCTTGTTTAAACATATCTCTAACTCGAGATGCCCCAACACCTACAAATAATTCGACAAAATCAGATCCACTTATATAATAAAATGGAACATTTGCTTCTCCAGCTACTGCTTTTGCAAGTAAAGTTTTCCCTGTACCTGGAGGCCCTACTAATAAAACACCTTTTGGAATTCTAGCACCAAGTTTTTGAAATTTTTTCGGATGTTTTAAAAAGTCTATTAATTCTGAAACCTCTTGCTTTTCTTCAACTAAACCAGCGACATCAGTGAACTTTACAGTTCCTCCTTCTTCATTAAGTTTAGCCCTACTTCTACCAAAATCCATGCTATTTTTATTACTTCCACCAATTTTGGTAAATAACCAAATCATTACTCCTATTAATAATAATGTTGGTATAATATTAACAAGAATTGTTACAAAACTACTATTTTCAGGATTAGGAGTAGTAACCATTTCTATTTCATCTTCGCTAATATAAACTAATATTTTTTCTAATACTGGTTCAGATAATGGCACATTAACTTTAAAGCTTTCCATTTCTGAATATTCTTTTAATTGACCGGTAACAAAATAAACTCCTGCTCTAGTTTTTTCAGTAATTTCAATTTTTTCTACTGTACCTTTAGATAATTCAGTAATAAATTCATTATAGGTAAATTCATTAACCTTATATTTAGATAAATTATAAAATATCATTACACTTATTATCACCATAAATAATAAAATATAAGGTATTGTTTGTCTTTGATAATTTTTATTCTTCATTAATATTCTCCTTTTTTTTGTACTTTAATATTATATCATATATTTCATTTTTTTGTTTATCAAAAATACTTTTTTTAATTCCTGGAATCCACAATATTTCGCCATTACTATCTTCTAATATTGGTTGAGAATTTCTCTCTTGCATTGATAATTTATTATCTATAAAAATTGAACTTATTTTTTTTGTACCATTAAGATTTTTAACTTTAATTTTATCACCATTTTTTCTATTTCTTATATATAATGGTAATTTAATTTCTTTGCTATTTAATCTTATCACAAAATTACTTTTTTCTTCATTATTTTTAATATTATAATATAAATATCCACTTGATAATTCTAAATCATCTTCAAAAAGATAATTATAAGATAATAAATTTTTAGCATTAAAAATAAATTTTAATTTATTATAATTTTTATTTACTTTTAAATTTCTTGGTAAAATTACATAAGCATTTTTTTTATCACTATTAATTAATTTAAAAATTAATTCTATATGATTGTTATTAATATCAATAATATCTTTATCATATATTTCTAATAGTATTTTTTGAAGCAACCTTTTTTTGAATATTTCATCTAACAAATTAAATTCTAATAAGTCTAAAATATTATTTAAGTATATTTTATTATATATCATAATAGTTTCATTATTAAAATATTCTTCATATTTATTTATTTTTTGGTTAAATTCTAAAAATTTTAAATGAACTTTTGGATTTTCTTTTTTTAATTCCGGCAATATATAGTGCCTGAAACGATTTCGTAAATATTTATCTTCTTCATTAGAAGAATCCAAAGCATACGATATTTTATTTAATCTTGCATAATTAATAATATCTTCTTTTGTATTAAATATTAGTGGGCGTACCAATGTATAATCATCATATTTAGTACAAATATTAAATCCGGCATAGCCTTTAAAAGTAGACCCTCTTGTTAATCGCATTAAAATTGTTTCCATTAAATCATCACCATGATGAGCAGTAAGTAAATATTTCGCATTATATTTTTTAATTAAATTAGCAAAAAAATTATATCTTATGACTCGAGCATTCATTTCTAAATTACCCATCGGATATTTTTTAATTGTTTTTAATTCGAATATTAAATTATTTGCTTCACAATATTTTTTTAATAAAAGCTCTTCTTGATCAGATTCTTTTCTTAATTTATGATTAACATGAGCTACAATTATATTTAAATTATTTTTTATTAATAAATCTAATAATACCATTGAATCAGGTCCATAAGAACACGCAAAAATAACATAATCTTGATTATTAATATTTAAATTTTTTATTAAATTCATAGCATCTTTCATTAGATTCACCAACTTATCAAATAGTATATAATTTTTGTCTTTTTATTTCAACAGGAAATCATCTCGGATAATTATTTATATTTCTTGATATTTTCTATATTAATTTTTTCTATTTTTATCTTATATCACTTATTATAAAAAATCTCGTAAATAATATATTTACGAGTTTTAGTATCCTATCTTTTACTAAATTGAGGTGCTTTACGAGCTTTTTTAAGACCATACTTTTTACGCTCTTTAACACGTGGATCACGAGTAATCATACCTTCAATTTTTAGTATTTTACGAAAAGCATCATCTCTTGTCTGATCAGCATCCTTGTCATATTCAAGTAAACATTTGGTAATTCCTAATCTAATAGCTCCAGCTTGACCTCTAAATCCGCCACCCTTGACTTTAATAATAAAATCAAAGGTTTTCTCAGTATTAGTAAGTGCTAATGGTTGTTTTAAATCCATAACTAAAGTTGCAAAAGGCATATATTCATTAACGTCTTTGCCATTAATAATAATATTTCCTTTTCCAGGATTCATTTTTACTTGAGCAATTGACTCTTTTCTTCTGCCAGTAGCAGTAATTTCATTTTTTTTCATATTTTTCTCCTAATCAATTGTTATTTCAGTTGGCATTTGAGCTTGATGTTTATGGTCAGCCCCAGCATATACAAATAATTTCTTGTACATTTGTCTACCTAAACGTCCTTTAGGAAGCATGCCTTTAACAGCTCTTTCTACCATTTCAACTGGATAACTTTCTATCATAGTTTTTGCATTACGTTCTCTTAATCCTCCAGGGTATCCTGAATGGTTGTAATACATTTTGTTGTTAATTTTATTACCTGTTAATTTAACTTTATCAGCATTAACAATGATAATGAAATCGCCACCATCAATGTGGGGAGTATAGGTAGGTTTATGTTTTCCTCTTAATATGTGTGCAACTTTTGTAGCCATTCTACCTAAAGGAAGCCCATTAGCATCTATTAAATACCACTTACGATCAACAGCTTCTTTTTTTTGCATAAATGTTTTCATTTCAATATTTCCTTCCTATACTATTCTCTATATGATTTCCCAGGTCATAAAAGAAAAAAGTATAAAATGTACCGCTTTAAATTATATGAAATTAATTATTAAAAGTCAACCTTAACTTACTAAAATTTGGATACTTACTCTTTTTTTAACTTATATATTGCAATTATATTATCAAAATAATATAATTCTTCATATTTATTTGTTTTATAATTATTTAAATTATAATTATCTTTATTATAACGAAGATCCAATACTACATAATCGGTTTCTTTATTAGTATAATCATAATCGTATAGTTCATCTATATACCATAAATTAGCCACGAAAAAAGTTGTAGCTTTAACACTCATATTATCTGGAATCAATTTTAAACCTTCATTTATTATTTTTGTTTGTTCTATATTATTAATATAAGATTGAATTATTGTAAATTTTGAAAAATAAGTTGCTGAAAAAAATATTAAAGAGGATGATACTCCACATATTAAAAGATTTTTAACCACTTTTTTAGGTAAATTTTTAATATTAATTATTGCAAGATAAAACAGAAAAGCAACGCTACCATAAGTGTATTGAAAGCCAATATCATATTGATAAACATAATTTGTCATGAGATTTATTAACACAAGCGGTAGTAATAAAATAAGCCCTGATGGTTTTTTTATAGCAAGAGGCAACATTGCCATAGGGACAAATATATAAATAATGAAAATTAATTTTTCTATATTCATTAATTGATAAAATAAATAAGCAGGATTTTTAATGATATTAATTATAACAAAAACAAGACTGTTTTCCCCATTAAAAAGAAAATTCTCATAACGGTAGGTCATTATTCCTTCACCATATATTTGCATTAAAGTAGTTACCAAAGCAAAATATATTATTGAAGCAATTATTAAATACCATCCTTTGATATTTTTCCTTTTAGAAAATAATAAATATAAACCTATAATTCCTACGTATATAGCAGCATCTTCTTTAACCAACATAACTAATAAAGCAAATAAAGCGGTTAATTTAGAATTACCTTTTTCAATAAAATAAAATAAATATAATATTAAAACGGTCAGGATTTTATTTTCATGAAAATAATAGAAGTTTCCACCTATAAGAGCTGGCATTAATATATAAATAATGGATAATGCTATTATTATCTTATTACTATAGTTATAATGTTTACAAAGTTTATAAATAGGAATAAGCCCTAATGCTATTACTACTGCTTGCATAATAAGAAGTGTTACTGGATTAGAATAAATTATATAAAATGGCAAAAAAATGTATAGAATCGGTGAAAAATGAACTGCAAAATGAGATAATAACTTACTTCTTTCAATAGTAGTATAGGGAATTAATGTTTCGTTCATATAATGAAACATTTGCGAAAAAATCGCAAAATCATAACTAGGTGTTAAATGAGAAAGATAATAAAGGATTGTTAAAGAAGAGATAAATACTACAAAAAATATGCCTAAACCTATACATATTATGATGGTTGTTTTTCTATTAATGAAAAAACTTTTAATTTTATTACTATAATAATAAATAAGGACTCCCATCATTATGGAGGAAATAAGGGCATAATAAAAATTTACTGCAACTGCATTTGTAACGATAAATAATGATAAACACGTACAAATTAATATATAAGGCTCCCATACTTTATATAACTTATTTTTAGAAAATAAACATAATAATAAAAACACTAATATAATTATTAAAAGATGCAGTAAAAAAGAAATAGAATTAAAAAATGCACTAGTATAAAAATAATTTTTAAAAAACAATATTTCTATTAATGATACAAAGATAAGAGAGATTAATAATTTAGTAATTATTGAATATGTATTTTGTTTTTTTATTATATTAATTATTTTTTTAGACTTTTTCATAATTACCTCTGATTATTTTTAATTTTATCCACATATTTTTTTAAATCTTTGAGTTATTTTTTCTTCACCTAATAATTTCATTATTTGAAATAAATCTGGTGAGACATCTTTTGTAGTTAAAGCTATTCTTAAAATATTACTAATATCTGCTACACTACCCTTGTAATTATTTGGATTTTCTTTATATAGTCTCATGTCAGGTGCATATCCTACTTCTTCACTTAGTTTTTTAATTTTACTAAACCAATTCTCTTTATCATCATTGTAATCATAGTATTTATTAATATATATGTTAATAATTTGTTTATAATTCTCCAAGTTATTAACTTTGACAAAATTAATTATTTTATTGTCATATAATTCATCATACATATACCAAATATTTTCTTTAACTTCAGACCATGATGCAAAATCTTTTCGAGGTTTTTTTTGTTCTCTTTCAATATTTAGAATCTTAATTGAATAATCAGGATATTTTTTTAATAAATCATGTAATTCTTTATCATAAATAGATGACCATACCAAAATATTATCATAAACTTCATTAGCAGTTAATCTAGAAATATAATTTTTCGAAATATTTAATAATTTTTCTAAATCAAACAAAGAACCACTTGCTGACATTTTTTTGAAATCAAACGCAAATTCTTCTATTCCTTTATCCAAATTTTGATTTAACCATTCTTCAAAATTAGAGTTTGCAGTTGTCATTAAATAAAGTTCGACAGCTTTAATAGGGATTCCTTTTTCATGATAATAACTAAGAGCAGCTTCAGGGTCTTTTCTTTTAGATAATTTTCTAATTGAATCCCCGTCTTTTTTATTAACGGGAGCTAAATGGCAATATTTAGGGAGTTCAAAATTTAATAAATCAAATAATTGTTTATGAATTGGAAATGAACTTAACCATTCATCGCCTCTTAATATATGTGTTGATCTCATTAAATGATCATCGATAGCATGAGCAAAATGGTATGTTGGGATACCGTCTGATTTAAGTAAAATAATATCTAAATCATTTTCCGGAAAATCGATTTTACCTTTAATTAAATCTTGGCAACTAATTTTTTTATGAAAGTTTCCTGGTGATTTTAATCTTAAAACAAAAGGAATACCTTGATTTACTTTTTGTTCTATATCTTCATATGATAAATATTTACATTTAGCATATCTTCCATAATAACCCAATCTTTCTTTTTTAGTTTCCTGATTAATTCTAATTTGATTTAAATCTTCTTCACTACAAAAACAAGGATATGCTAGGTTTTTTTCAATTAAACTTTTGGCAAATGTTTGATATATTTCTTTTCTCTTACTTTGTAAATATGGTCCATAATTTCCTTTATCTTCATTTTCATTTATTCTTCCCTCTTTAATTTCAATGTTAAAATTTGCCAAATCATTTATTATACCTTGTATCCCTTTATCAACACTTCTTTTTAAATCCGTATCTTCAATTCTTAAAAAAAATACTCCGTGGGTATCTTCAGCTATTTTTTTAGCAATAAAAGCAGTTCTTAAACTTCCCATATGAACAAAACCAGTTGGAGAAGGAGCAAATCTAGTTACTACAGCATTAGAAGGCAAATCTCTTTTAGGATATTTTTCTTCATAATAATTAATGTTTTTATTAATATTTGGATATAACATAACCGCTAATTTTTTATAATCCATTTTTATGCCTTCTTTCATATTAATTAATATATCATAATTTGCATTTATTTAAAATAGATTTGCCATAAAAAAACAACGATTATAACGTTGTTTTAAGTTTTTTCTTTATTTTATTTCAATGGTTTTCTTTAATTCTTCTTGGTCTTTTTTAGGAACTGTAATTAATAATGTGCCATTATCAAATTTTGCATTTACTTTATCTTCATCTACTTCTCCTAATGAAAATGTTCTTGAATATTCACCATAACTTCTTTCTCTTCTGATGTAATTTTTATCTTCTTCTTTTTCTTCTTTAGTTTTTGATGCTTTGATTGTTAAATAATTATTTTTTAATTCAATATTAATGTCTTCTTTATCGAATCCGGGAATATCCATTTCAATATGATACATATTATCCTTTTCATAAATATCACATTTCATATCGTTCCTTTTTGATGAAGTAATAAAAAAGTCATCAAAATCATCATTAAAGAAAAAACTTCTTGGAATTAAATTCATTAATCCACTTCCTTTCATAATCTTATTATATCATATTTTTAGCACTTGTCAACCATAAGTGCTAAAAGTTGACAAAATATTTAACCTAATTTTAATTAGGTTAAATATTAAAGTTAGTTAAATCATCTATTGTATTATTAAAAATATATAATAAAAGTTCTTTATCAATTTTAATTAGCTCTTGTTCTAAAGTATGGACGGTTCTAAAACATAAATCAGGTCGAAAGGTTATGACATTTAATAAATTAGCAACTCCTAATTCTTTTAAATATGTTAAAACTTCTATGACATTATTTCTCATTACTTCAAAGTTTAAAATTACATCAGGTTTCAAATTTTGCTTTAATAAACTGATGTCTTCTTCGGTAATGTCAAACTGCTCTAAATAATTCATCATCCTTCTTCTCAACTCCCATTCTTTCAACTAAGTTTTTAATAAAGATAAATTCGTTTTCTTCTAAAATTGAATTATACACTAAAGCATATAATAAAGCTTGTTTTTCATTAAAACCATCTGCCATTAATAGTTTAAAAACCCTAAAAGCTTTTGGTCTAGATATTATTTGAGTATCAAATATTAGTTCTAATTTCCTTTTTATTAAAGTAAGTGGTGAATTCGAATAAATGGCCGGCCTATTTCCTTCATCTATTAATTCCATTATTGAATAATCACTTTTTATCATATTAATTTCAGATTCATTAATAATACTATCTTCATCTTTAATATATTTTTTTAATTGATTAAATTCTTGGAAAGTCAATCTAGAATCTTCATCACCAAAATTACAATCTTTTAATCTTTTATACTCAATATTTATATTTTCCCAAACAGGCATTTTATTTTTATAAGCATAATATATTCTTTTGATTATTAATGTCTTTAATATATTACCGGAATTTTTACTATTACTATGAATAAACTCATTTAGACCAACTTCAATAAATTGATCAATTTTAGATGCTAAATCAACGCTATTTAATATAGTATAACAAGAATTTTTTTCTTCAAAAAACAATTTTAAATCAAAACAATACTGTTTTAAAACATCTAAATTCTTTTTAATTAAACTAGAAAAGCTGTTAAAAGAGTTATGAGTATATAGCGAAAGATTACATTTATCAATCAAAATACTAATATCAGCACCATAATTAATAAGTAAATCAATATTAAATAGTAATTCTTCATTATCAATATGTAAAAAATTAATATTTTTATCAATAATATTATTAATCAAAACATTATATTGTTTAAATATTTTAGCATTTTCAACAAAATTTTGACATCCTTGTTCACTAAAAATAGTTGTGGCATTATTAACTATCTTAAACAATTCTCCCCCAGCACTTTTTATTCCAAAATAATTATAAAGCGTGCTAAGTATTAATTCTATTCTTTGTTTAGATGATTTTGTCAAAATAAATATCAATGAGTAAATGTTATTAGTTTTAATTTTAGATAATATTACTTTATTTTCTTCTTTTAAATACTTAGCAAATTCTTCCATTTTAGTTAGATCTTCACTTGTTAATTTAAGTTTTAATTCATCTTCTAAAATATCATAATTATAACCTAAATAAGATAATATTTCTTTTAATTTTTGGGTATGTTCAGCATCCACTAACTTAGTAGAAGGTTTCTTTTTTCTTAAATTAATCGAACTAAAAATATCTTGAAAAGGATCAGTGTCTTCAAAATTTAAAGGTGTAACCTCTATTTCTTCAATTGCTTCCTCTTTGTTATAATCTTCGATAATTCTTTCTGTAACGATTACTTCTTCTGGTTCTTCTATAAGTTTGATCGGTGTTAAATTTATAGTTATATTTGGTTTAATATATTGTTTTTCTTTTATTCCAGTATATATTTCACTTAATTTTCGAGCATTAAATTCATTAACAAAACTATATATTTTATCTAAATTGTTATCGACATCATTAGGTGTTTCACTACGTACAATTTTTTCTATTATGTTATAATCATTTTCAGTAAATAATTCTTCTTTTTGAACAATTCCTAAAATTTTGCGATAATCAGAAATTTGATTTTCGCTTTTTTCTTTCGCATTTTGAATATTATATTCATTTCGTGAAATAGTTAATTTAATTAATTCTTTTAATTCTTCTAAATTTAGCAATTGATTTTTATTTAGATTCAATTTAGTTTGATTTTGCTTTGCTAATTCAGCTAGACCTTTAATAAATTTGATATTACCTAAAAAATAATTACGAGCTTCAAGCGGTTCTAAATTATTTACTAAATTATTAAGAGCACTTTCTGTTAAATTAATAATATCTTCAGGATGGTTAAAATTATTTAAAAAAGTATTTAATTCGGCATTATCAAATGCGATTTGTTGAATTTGATTATTGTCTAATGTAGACAAAGCTGGCTTGATAATACTAATTAATAGTTCTTTTCCTGACAACATAATTTTCCCTCCTTTATTATTCTTTGGCTATTTTTTTAACGTCTTTGGTTCTTTTTCTCTATATTCCAATATTCTTTTTTTAACAATATCATATGTATCTAAATATTCCTTTAAATCCCCAACCATATTTTTATATTCAATTTCATATTGCTTATAATCTTCATTATAATTTTTTAATACTTGTTTGAAGAAAATTAAATTCAATCTTAAAGTTTCTGCTATATAAGCTAAGGTAACCTTATTCTTTTCATAAGATTCTTCTTCATCTACATATTTTTCATGTAAAGATGAAATTTTAGTTAGCCTTGTTATATCATCTTCACTAAAACTTTTTAATAATTCTGTTTCTTCGATAATAATTTCTTGAATTCTTTCAATTAGTATTGTATTTTCATCTTTTTCAATTGTTTTATCATTTTCAATTGTTTTATCATTTTCAATTGATTTTGATTCTTTTCCCGCTGCTTTAATTTTAGCATCTTTTAAAATTGGTTCAGGGGTACGAGATATTTCTAATATTTTTTCGCATGTAATTATTGCTTGTTCTTTTATATCAGAAGTAATTTCTTTTCGTTCTAAAATAATTTTATCATAAGCATTTATTTCTTTTTCTAGCATTAAACATACTAGGGCATTTTGAATTACTTTATAAGGCTTTTCAGTTTGTTTGGCTATTTCATCAACTCTCATTAAAATATTATCTATATTTATAGTTAAGTTTCTTGATAAAAATATTTCTTTTACTTCTTCTAGTGATTTTCCATATTCTTGTTTTTTTCTTTCTACAATTACTCTATATTTATCAAGTACTTTCTCATCTTCATCTTTAGATATTCCTTTATTAATAACTAAACTATAATTTAATTTACCCACTTCTTTTTTAATCACTGATTTAGTTGATAAATCAAAACCACACTTATTAAGCATATCATTAAAATCATTCATATCAAAAATGGGCTTATTTAGTTGTCCACCTTTGAATTTATCAAGATATCCATTGTAAGATTCAAGCACTTCTTCTAATGAAGAGATATGGTCTTTTTGTTCATTTTTATATTGAGATAAATAATTTGATATGTGGAGCGCTATTTTTTCTGTTTCTTCGATAGCTTGATTATATTGAGGCGCTTCAGCAACATTGCCATGAGTAGAGGTTATTTCACGATATAATTTAATAATTTCTTTATTTTTGGAAAAGGTTTCGGTTAATTTTAATATATCCTCTTCTCCCATTTCTTCTAATATATTACTATAATCTTGATCATTTATTTTAACTATATCATCTATTTTTAATTTATCTTCAGTAATATTATATTTAAACAGAATATTTTCAATTGCTAATACGGCATTTTTATTTCTTTCTAATTCAGTAATTAGAGAAGTGGTCGTTGTTATTCGTTTTGTTAATTCATCTAATAATATTTGTATCGGTTTCAATATATCACCTCTCTACTATAAAGTAATTTTAGCATATTATTAGTTAACATTCAAATAAAAAGTATCTTTACAATTCATATATAAATGATTTAAAATGTGATACAATATTAAGAGGCTATTATGAAAATATTATTTAAAAAGACTATTTTTTTCTTATTATGTTTCACTTTCTTTATTACTTATGTAAATGCAGAAGAATATAATATCGATAGTGTTAAATTTAAAAAATGTGTTGACGGAGATACAGCAGTGTTTACTTTAAATAATGAAGATATTAAAGTAAGATTTTTAGCAATAGATACTCCAGAAACTGTTCATCCTAATCAAGGAAAAGATCCTATTGGACTATTAGCTAGTGAGTATACATGTAATAAAATTAACAATGCCAAAAATATAAAATTAGAATATGATGAAGCCAGTTCTAAATATGATAAATATAAGCGGGTTCTAGCTTGGATCTGGATAGATAATCATTTACTTCAAGAAGAGCTAATTAATTTAGGATATGCTAAGCTTGCCTATCTTTATGGAGATTATAAATATTTAGATAGACTATTTAAATCAGAAGATATATCAAAAGAAAAGAAATTAGGTATGTGGAGTACTAAGGATTTTGTTTATAAAGTAGAATTTCATATAGATGATAAAATAATTACTAAAGAAGTATTTGAAAATGATAAACTAAAATACTTTGAAGCTCATAAAAAAGGCTATCAATTTATTGGATGGAATTATAATAATAAAAATTTTGATTTTAATACTAGAATTAATGATGATATCATATTAAAAGCTGAATTTAAAAAAAATATTACTAATTCGGAAATAATATTATTTGTTTTACTATTATTAGCATATTTTATTAATAAAAAAGTAATAAAAAAGAAATTGAAGAAATAAAATAATTATGTTATAATTTTCATATAATAAAAAGGAGTGTAAAAATGAATAATGAAGAAAATAATTTTGAATTACCTAAAAAAATAGATGAAACCAATAATAGTCAAATACCTAATAGTGAAACAGGATTTAGTGATGCTCCCTTTTCACAACCCACAACTCAAAATGATCAAGAAAACATTAATAATTTAACGGTAAAAGAAGAACCTGTTTTTGAATCAAATAATAATATCCAAAATGTTTTTTCAAATCAGAATGAATCATACGGAAATAATGAAACCCAAAATAATTCTGTTCCATTAAGTAATCCTGAACCAACTTTAACACCTAATGTTCCAGAAATTAAAGAGGAGCCAATTGTTGCTCAGCAAACACAAATAAATGATAATAGCAATATATTTAATGGTGCTACACCTAATATTTTAGAAGAAAAACCTATAGTAGAGCAACCTATTGATGTTACTTCTAAACCTGCTACACCTGATCAATCTCAAAACAATCTTGTAACTCCTATACCTGAAACAGGCGCAGTTCAAGATAATCAGCCTAATAATCAAGAAGTAAAATTGGAAAAAAAGATTGTTATTGAAGAACCCGTAAAAAAAGAAAAAGAAAAAGGAAATGCAATAGTTGGTTTTTTTGCTTTATTAATCATTTTAGGAGCAATTTTTGCTGCCTTTTGGTATTTTATATCTCAAGGAATAATTAAAATGCCAAATAATATAAAATTACCAGCAGGTATAAATTTACCTTTTTCAGAATCAAATACCACTACAACTACTAAAGTTAATGAACAAATTATCATTACATATGGATTATATAAAGAATCAGAACCTAGTACATGCCCAAATAAACCTGTCGCTCTAATCCTTAATGAAAATAAAACGTTTTTATATACCAGCATAACTTTTGATACTATAAATAACACCTGTAATAGTATTGAAATACCTGGAACCTATACTTTAAGGGATGATAATATTTCCTTAACTAAAGAAAATGGAGAAGTCTTAGTAGTTTCTGTTGCAAACGAAGAAGGTAAGGCAATTCTTTCTATTCCTATTAATGATAAAACCATAAAGCTACACAGCGCTAATTAATATGAATATAAAAGATATAAATATTAAAGATTTAATTAACAATCTCGATTTCGAGTCAAATAAATTCAAAAAAATTAATGATTATTTAAATTTAACCTCGTATCAAATAAGTGTTTTAGATCGAATGAAAATAGACTATAAAAATGCTACTTCTTTAAATAACTTAATATATTTAATTAATGAAGCTTACGAAGAAACACTAGATGAAGAATTAGAGATTATTCTTGATGAAATATCAGAAAGAAATTATTATGAAAACACGAACAAATAAAAAAGATATTTAATTATCTTTTTTTGATTTCTAAATATAATTTTAATTCTTTAATATATTCCTTTCTCATAATTGGAAGTAATGCATCAAATATTTTATAATTTTGATTTGAGATTTTATCAGAATTATTTAATTTAATATTATATATATCTAATAAATCGATATAATTAGAAATAGCTTCAATAGATGTTTCTTTATTTTTATTTTGAAAATTCACTAATACGTATTCAATATTTTCTTTAAAATATTTTAAATATAATTCGAATTCTTCATCAGTTATTTTAAATCCTTTTATTAATCTTTGTATTAATGTTAATTTATTGAATAAAGCTCCATCAATGATAATGATATCTTGACCTTCTGATATTTGGGTTAAAAAATTTAGTTCTAGTTCTGCTAAAATTAATGAATTTCTATCTTGTAAATTTAAAGCATTATCATCAACTAAACCATTATTAAAACTAACTACTTTAATTTTAAAACTATTTTCATTAAAAAAATTATGACAAATATCAATTAAGTTAGAATTATTTTTTTTATTATTATTAAATTCAACTATAAACGGCTTAGAAGTATTAATTATACTCTTTAACATATAAAGCTCATTAATTTGAGCTTTATATTTTTCATTATTATTAGTTTTATGAGAAGATAATTTTGCTATATCAGTATAAAAAACTTCCGTAATATTATCAAAAAAGCGATCTAATAATGTAAATAATAAAGGATCAACAACATTATGTACTAAACTATCGTACATACTTTCATAGTACCATTTTTGATCTTCAAAATCCCCACCATAGTTATCAAAATTTATTTTTCCTGATTTTATACTAAAATTTTTAACATCTTCTAAATTAGATATTTTATCTGCTAATATAACAGCTTTATTACGAGATGGTAATTCTTTACTTAATTTTATTTTTTGAATCTTTCTTTCTTTCCAAGGTAAATTTGTATCGTGATTGCATGAAGTCATAACTAAACTTGCAACATCACCACCAAATAATTTTGCTATATCATCTAACGTATAAAGTGTATCTTCTGGGACATCATGAAGATAACCAGCTGCAATAACAGCATCATCAAAACCAGCAGATTTTAATATTTCTCCTGTAATCATTGGATGTATTATAAAAGGTTTATCCGTTTCATCTTTTCTACTAGCTCCTTCATGAGCCTTGATAGCAAATGTTAAAGCTCTATCACTTAGTTTCATAGATACTGCTCCTTTAAGACAAATTTTATTATATAATGGAATATATAAAAAGTAAATAAATTAACGCCCTTATAAATTAATAAAATATGATATTTTTTAAAAGTAAATTGTTTTTTAAATATTCTTATGATAAAATATGTATTATAAATAGGAGAATGATATATGAAAAAATTAAAAATTAAAAACGGGTATATCACTGTTATAATTTCAGGCTTATGTTTAATTGGCACTTTTATGTTATATAAGTACTTAAAAATTGATGATGTATTTTGTGTAATTTTAATGATATTTTCCTTGATAATTGCAGTTTATGGTATCTTTCAAATTATTAGAGATACTTATAATAATTAGGTGATAATATGTTTAAGAAAGCAATTGAAGTAGGTTCTAGTTATACTAGACCTCTTTTAACTGGAAAAGTTAAATACAAAGATCGAGAAATACTTAATCTTATTAGTACTTTAATTATTTTAAATAAAGATGGTGATGTTTTAACTTCTGGTCAAGTAGCTGATCTTTTCTTAATTAGTAAAGATACTAATGAAGTATTTAATCCTATTATCAAAGAAATGAAAGATTTAAAGAAAAAAGATATTAAAAAATTAGAAAAAAAATATGGCATAAAAGATAATACCATAATAAAACTTCATAATATCATAGTTCAAATAACTCCCAATGTAAATAATTTAGTTATTATTAAACATCCCTATCTTGATTTAGCTGTAATAAGATTTAAATCTATTAATAAAGACCAATTAAATAATTTCCCCATTTTTAATCCTGAAGATAAAGCAATCGGTACATCAATATGTAATTTAGGATTTGCCTTTCCTAACTATGATGCTTTTTCATATGATAAAGAAAATGAAAAAATTATTATAACTAATAAAATCATGAATTTTCCTTTATTTCCTTTAAATGGTATTGTTACCAGGAATATAATTGATCCAAATGGATTAATTACTATGTTTGAAACAAGTATTCCATGTTTACCAGGCCAAAATGGAGGACCAGTATTAAATATCAAGGGTGAAATTATTGGTTTATTAATAGGCAATAATAAAATTGTAGACCAAGAAAGCCCAGGTATAATGAATCTAGGTAATGCAATCAATTCTAATGTGATAATTGATTTTCTAGAAAATCATAATATCTCATATAATAAAAAATAAAAAATAATGATATAATAAATAAAGGATGTGATATTATGTGTTTAGATGAAAATACATTAGAAATATTTAATAATATTTTTATTTTACTGAGCATTATATTACCTTTATTATTTATAATTTTTTTATTTTATGATAAAAAAAGAAAAAAGAAATTTGGATATTATTTATTGTCATTAATTATAATTATTTTAATAATCTATTTTAGAGGTGAAATAATGAATATTAATATATGTGAATCTGATAAAAAAATAAATAACACTACAACTACAAAGGCAGTACCAGCAATAAACAGTGATAATTACGTAGGAAAAACATCTAAAGGATATACAATCGAAAAAAAAGATGGGGTTTATTTTATTGACGGCTATTTAATTGTAAATAAATCATATGCATTAAGCGAGGATTTCATTCCTGAAAATACCCATCTAAAAATATCTGATGAACTTTGTATTTCTTGTATTGATAAAGAAGCATATAAAAAATGGTTAATTATGAAAAATGATGCTGCTGCAATTGGTCTTAATATCCATATATCTAGCGGTTATCGCTCTTTTGGGTATCAAAAAGACATTTATAACGGATATGTAACAAAAGACGGTAAAGATATAGCAGATACATATTCAGCAAGAGCAGGTCACTCTGAACATCAAAGTAGTCTAGCTTTTGATTTAAATTCTATTGATTCTTCATTTATAGCAACTAATGAAGGTAGGTGGGTTAACGAAAATGCCTACCTTTATGGATTTATTATTAGGTATCCTAAAGGCAAAGAAAAAATAACTGGATACAAATATGAGCCATGGCATTTAAGATATGTCGGATTAAATCTTGCTAAAAAATTATATAATGATGGAAAGTGGATTACAATGGAAGAATATTTTGGTATTGATTCCAAATATAAATAGGAGAAAAGATGAAAGATACATTATTAGAAGATTATTTAACTGAAATTAAAGCCCTGCAAGTTGCTGATTACGAAAAAGCTTTAGAAAATAATTTTAAAACTAAAAAAGATTGGTATAATTTTATTATTAACCAAGAAGTAGATGAAATAGCAAACTGCATAATAAGCATATCTAATCGTTATAATATCCCTTTAGAAAGAGTTGCAAAAGATTTTGATTCATCAATGATTATGAGAGTTGGTAAAATAATTCAAAATAACACTAAAATAAGAAAATAATATAGTGTTATTTTTTTAGCATGTTATAATTTAAATAGGTGATAATATGGATATAATTAAATATTTTGATCATAATGTTATATTTATCGTTCCTAATGAATATAAAACTAACCTTATTAAACTTATTAATATTCAAAAAGAATTATATAATATTAAAGTCTTTACTATAAGTGAAATCAAAAAAAAATTATTATTTTCTTTTGATGAACAGACTATTCTTTATTTAATGAAGAAATATAAGATGAGTTATTCTTACGCTATTGATATTGTAAATAATTTATATTATATATCACCTGATGAACAAAACTTAAAACTTAAATATCTCGTAGATATAAAACAAGACTTACAAAATAATAATTTATTAATCTACGATAATTTCTTTTTAAATTATTTTAATAATAAAAAATGTTATGTATATGGTTTTAATTATTTATATGATTTTGATAAGAATTTATTAAAAAAAATAAGTAATAT
This sequence comes from Bacilli bacterium, assembly GCA_028699175.1. Classification (GTDB taxonomy): domain Bacteria; phylum Bacillota_I; class Bacilli_A; order RF39; family UBA660; genus DUUS01. The sequence continues at coordinate 24,468 of JAQVVC010000004.1, forward strand.
AACTAAATTAGAATATATTAATGAAAATAAATTGCAATACAATCATCAGGTTCATTTATTTAAAAACATTAATGAAGAAATAGAATTTATTGCTAATGATATTATTGATAAAATTAATAATGGTATTAATATTAATAATATCTATCTATCTAATGTCAATAAAGAATATATTAGTACCATAAAAAGAATATTTTCTTTTTATAATATACCAATAAATTTAAATGAAAAAACTCCTTTATATTATATATTAAGCTCTTATAATTTAATTAATAATCTGGATAAACTTGAAGAGTATATTAAAAGTATTAAGAATACTGAAATTAAAAATAAATGTATTGATATTTTAAATAATTATTACTTTGTAAATGATTTAACAAGTATTAAAGATGTTATTGTCGAAGAATTAAAAAATAATTACCTTTCAAGCCCCATATATAAAAACGCTATTAATATTATAGATTTAAAAAATAATTTTATAAATAATGATATGGAAATATATTTAATTGGTTTTGCAATGGAATATATTCCTACAATTTATAAAGATGAAAATTTAATAAATGATAATATTAAACCTGATTACTTAGAACAAACTTGGAAATTAAATAATATCGAATTTAATATTTGGGAAAATATAATAAATTCTACTAAAAATTTGACAATAACTTTTTCAGTAAGTAACTTAAAAGATTCTCTTTCTATATCTTCTTTAGCTAGAAATTTAAATATTATTAACTGTACATACAAAGAAAGTAATTATTCAAATATTAGTAATATATTTAATTTAGGAATAATGCTAGATAACTATCTTAAATATGGTGATATAAGTGATAAACTTTATTTATTAAATCATAATTATCCAAATACGAATTATTTAACTTACGATAATAGATATGATTTTATTAATCCTGAGTTAATAAAAAATTATTTAAATAATACTGTCAATTTATCATATTCAAAATTAAATATTTATTATCAATGTTCTTTTCGCTATTATTTGGAGCATATTTTGAAATTAAATATCTATGAAGATAAATTTGAACCTTACACAGGGAGATTATTTCATTATATTTTATCTAAAATATATGATAAGGATTTTAATTTCGATCAAGAAAAAAATATTTTTTTAGAAAATAATTATTTTAACTTAAATCAATCCCATAAATTATTTTTAAATATAATGTGCGAAGATTTAAAAATATCAATTAACCATATTATGGATCACTATAAACAAACATTGTTTAAAGAAGTAGAATGCGAAAAAAACATAACGGTTATTAATAATAAAGATGATATTAATATAAATTTTAATGGTATTATTGATAAAATAATGAAATATGAAAATAAAATTGCTATTATCGATTATAAAACAAACAAGCCAATTACTGATTTATCCCTAATAGATAAAGGAATAAATATCCAACTTCCGATTTATATTTATTTAATTAAAAAGGAGTATCCTCAAGTAAATATAATCGGAATTTATCTTCAAAATATTAATCGTATAATTTCTAATTATGATCCAAAAAAAGAGTTTAAAAAAATAAAAAAAGATAATTTAAAATTGGCTGGTTACACGATTGATGATGAAAACATTATAAAAGAATTTGATTCCACATACTCAAACAGTGAATATATAAAATCAATGAAGCTTACATCAAAAGGGTTTTCTAGTAATGCTAAATTACTTAATAAAGATAGTTTTAACATGTTATATAAAATTGCCGAAAAAATGATTAATGAAGGGGCTAATAACATTATAAATGCTAAGTTTGATATTAACCCTAAAATTATAGATAAAAAGAATTTAAGTTGTGAATATTGTGCTTACAAATCTATTTGCTTTGTTAATGATAATAATTTTAAGTATTTAAAAAAGGATATCGATTTATCTTTTTTAGGAGGTAATACCAATGAACTGGACTAAAGAACAATTAGAAGCAATTAATAAAACAGGTTATAACATTATTGTTTCAGCAGGGGCCGGTTCAGGTAAAACGGCAGTTTTAACAGAAAGAGTAATTACAAAACTAAAAAACGGTTTACATATTAATGATTTATTAATATTAACATTTACTAACAATGCTGCTAAAGAAATGAAAGAGCGAATTAAAAAAGCCATTATCGAAATCCCTGAATTAAAAGATGAAATTAAATATATTGATAGCGCTGATATTAAAACTTTTGATGCTTATGTATTATCTCTAATAAAAAAATATTATTATCTTTTAAATCTAGAAAAAGATATTAATATTATCGATAGTTCGATTATATTACTTAAGAAAAAAGAAATATTAGATGATATTTTTAATAATTGGTATAATAATAAAAGTAGCAGTTTTGAAAACTTTATTACTACTTTTGAAGTAAAAAATGATAAAGAGATTAAAAACTTAATCTTAAATCTTGACCAAAAATTAGATTTATTGACTGATAAAAATGCCTTTTTAAAAAATTATATAAATAACTATTATAATGAAAATAATATTAATAAATATTTTGAAGAATATTTGAATTTAATTAAAAAAAGTATCACGACTATAACAAATTGCTTATATAATCTAAAATTTGAAATAAGCAGTGATTATTATCAAAAACTCGAGGTATTGCTTTTTGATTTAATAAATAGTAAAAACTATGAAGATATAAAAACTAATGCTATTATAGATATTCCGAGGTTACCTAATAATTCTTCTGATAAGGCTAAATATTTTAAAAGCGAAATAACCAACAACTTAAATGATATTAAAAAAATGACTCTTTTAAGTAAAAATGCCTTGATAAAAGAAGTATTTCAAACTAATGATTTTGCTAAGATAATAATATCAATATTAAGTGAATTAAATGAGAAAATAACTAAATATAAGTTAAAAGTTAATCACTTTGAATATAGCGATATTAGTAAGCTTGCTATTAAATTATTAAAAGAAAATGATGATGTAAGACTGGAAATTACAAATAAATATCAAGAAATAATGATTGATGAATATCAAGATACCAGTAATATCCAAGAAGAGTTTATATCTTTAATTGATAATAATAATGTTTATGTAGTTGGTGATATAAAACAATCTATTTATCGTTTTAGAAATGCTAATCCAACTATTTTTAAAAACAAATATGACTTATACAAAAATGGAAAAGATGGAATAAAAATAGATTTAAATAAGAATTTTAGATCCAGAAATGAAGTAATTAATAGCATAAATAATATTTTTAATTATATAATGGATGATAATATTGGTAATGCTAATTATAAAGAAGAACATCAATTAGAATTTGGTTATACTAATTATAGTACAATTGGTAAAAATAATTATAATAATGACCTTACTATTTTAAATTATCAAAAAAGTAAAGAATACGATAATAGCGAATTAGAAGCTTTTATAATAGCAAAAGATATTAAACAAAAGATAAAAGATAATTATTTGATTTTAAAAAACGGTATATTAACTCCTTGTACATATAATGATTTTTGTATATTAATTGATCGAAATTCTTCATTTGATATTTATAAAAAAGTTTTTAATTATTTTCAAATACCGATGAATTTATATAAAGACGAAAATATTTTACATAACGATGAAACATACCTAATTAAAAATATTATTACCTTAATATTTAAAATTAATAATAAAACTTATGATAATGTATTTAAAGCCTCTTTTATAGGCATTACTAGAAGTTATCTTTATGATTTGCTTGATGAAGAAATCTTTATTATATTTAAAGATAATAGTTATTTTAAAAATGATATTTTTATTAAATGTGCTAATATAGCTTCTAATCTTAGTGAAATTAGTAATAAAGAATTAATTGAAAAAATTATTGAAACATTTGATTTTTATCAAAAAATGATATCAGCTGGTAATATAGAATATCGAACTATAATTTTAAATAACTTATTAGATAAAGCCGATGAATTAAATAAAGTTGGTATAACTTTAGACAATTTAGAGGATTATTTTAATACTTTAATAACAAATAATAATGAAATTACTATCTCAGCAATTCCTGCAGGTAGTAATTCAGTCACTTTAACCAATATCCATAAATCTAAAGGACTAGAATATAATATATGCTATTATAGTGGTTTAAATAAAAGATTTAATTTAAAAGACTCAATTGATAAATTTATTTTTAGTGAAGAGTATGGCCTAATATTACCTAATTATAATAATGGTATTAAAAAAACTTTTATTTTTGATTTGTACAAAGAAAAATATTACGAAAATGAAATATCTGAAAAAATTAGATTATTTTATGTAGCTTTAACTAGATGTAAAGAAAAAATGATTATGCTAACGTCAATAAACAAAGACAAATTGCATATTTTAAATCAAAATAAATTAGTAGATTATACAATAAGAATAAATTATCGTTCATTTCAAGATATATTAATATCAATTTATAATATAATTGAGAAATATATAATTGAAAAAGACTTGATCGAAATTGATAAAAATTATAAAATTAATAATAAAACAGTTTTTAATAGTAACGAAAACAATCTTTCTATTGATGTTAATGATGTAGAATTTGAGAGAGAAATATTAACTCAAACAAAGTTTTCTAAAAATGATAAAACATTATATACTAGCAAAGAAAAAGAGGCATTAAATACTGGCACTAAAATCCATTATATTTTAGAAAATATAGATTTTATTAATCCTGATTATTCTATATTAAAAAATAATGAAAAAGATATTATTAAACAGTTTTTATCTCTTCCCATATTAAAGAATATTAAAGATGCTATTATATTTAAAGAATATGAATTTATTAATGAAGAAAATAATAAAATAGAAAGAGGAGTTATCGATTTAATGCTGGTTTATAACGATCATATTGATATTATCGATTATAAACTTAAAAATATTAATGATGACGCCTACAAACAACAATTGGAAGGCTACAAAAATTATATTGAAAAGAAAACTAATAAAAAAACTAATATTTATTTATATTCTATATTAGATAAAGAACTAGTCCAAATAAATTAGTTCTTTTTTTTAAAATTTGTATTTTGACAATTTAGATATAATAAGTTAATTTGATTTAGGGGAACTTATGAAATATGATATAGATCAAATTAAAGCTATTAAGTCAATGGATAATACTTTAGTAATAGCAGGAGCTGGTTCAGGTAAAACTACAACTATAATAGGTAAAATAGATTATATAATTAAAAATAATCTGTATGAGGAAGAAGAGATATTGATTATTTCTTTTACTAACGAAACAGTTAAAGAACTTAAATCAAAAATAAAATATCAAATAGATGTAAAAACCTTTCACAAACTTGCTAAAGATATAATATCTAAAATAAATAAAGATTTATCAATCGCCAATGATTATGAATTAAAATACATTATTAATGAATATTTTAATTCTTATGGAAAGTATAACAAAAAAACTAATCTAATAATTAAAAGAATTATGCAAAGTGCTAATCAAAAGCAAATTCAAAATTTAATTTTTTCTTTTATAAATATTTATAAATGTAATTACGAAGACATATATTATTTATATAATTTATATAAAAAAAGTATTTTTATAAATAAATATTATTTTAAAATAATTTTAGATATTTATTTAATTTATTCAAGTGAGTTAGAATCTTCTGGAAAAATGGATTTTAATGAATTAATAATAAACGCGACTAAATATATTAAAGAAAATAAAGTGAAATTAAATTATAAATATATAATTATTGACGAGTTTCAAGATATATCTTTAATTAGATTTAAACTAATAAATAGTATTCTTAATCAAAATAAAGCTCATATATTTGCAGTTGGTGATGATTTTCAATCAATATATAAATTCAGCGGATGTGATATATCATTATTTATTAATATTAAAACCCTACTACCTGATATAAATATAATTAAATTAAACCATAACTATCGTAATAATCAATCTTTAATTAATATAGCTAATAGATTTATTATGAAAAATAAAAAGCAAATAATTAAGAACACAATATGCCATAAGGATGATTTAAAACCTATTAAGATAGTATTTTATGTTGACAAAAAAACTGTTGTTAACAATATTTTAAAAAATATAAAAGGTAATATCTTAATTTTAGGAAGAAATAATAAAGATAAAGAAATATTTAATATTATCGAAAATAAATACATCAAATTTTTAACCATTCATAGTTCAAAAGGAATGGAAGAAGATAATGTCATATTAATAAATTTAGAGAATAGTACCTTGGGATTACCATTAAAAACCAAAAAAGAAAGCATATTAAACAAAATATTTAAGTGCGATTATATTATTCATGAAGAAGAAAGAAGATTATTTTATGTAGCTTTAACAAGGAGCAGAAACAATGTTTATTTAATTACTCCATATGATAATTATTCGGTATTTATTAAAGAAATAATAAAAGATAATTATAAAAATTTGGATTTTATTCACATAAAGTAAAACTGATTTCGGTAATTGGGATTCCTTTTATATAGGCTTCGATATTATATTCTTCTGATTTCCTTTTTTTTTGCAGTTTCATGAAATTATTTATTGCCTCATCAATATTATTGTTTTTCATATTGTAACAGTCTTGATATGAGCAAAATTTATGATAAGTTATATTTTTATCAGTGAAATATTTCATAATATTTTTAGAATTTATACCATTAAGTTGCTTTGTAATATATGAGCATTCTTGATATGCAAAACTTTGATTAGTAAATTTTAATAAAATTCCTATTAATAACACAATAATAAAATATATATACTTCCTCATAATAACTCCTATAATTATTATGCTCTAATTTTTTATAATTATTAAGCCCATTTTAATTTTATATACATATAATAAGAATATATATGGAGGATTAATGAAAATAATAGAAAAAAAAGCTTTATTTAACTCATTAGAAAATAGTGCTTTAGGAAGTATTCTATTAAATAACAATCTGTTAATTTTTTATGAAAAAAATAATAGCATATCTATATATAATCAATATTTAGAAAAAACTGGAAATTTATATGTTAATAATAAATATATTACAGGAACAATCTTTGATGATAAAATATATTTAATAAAGCGCAAAGAAGAAGATAAAATATATATAGTTAATGATATTTTAAAAGAGTATGACCTTTTAAAACCCAATTTCCATAATAATGAAAAAATTATAGATATAACAAATAACAAAAATAATTTAATTATTGCGACTAATTATAATGTTTATAGTTATAATATTAAAAAAGATGAATTAGAAAATATAATAACTCAAGAAACCAAAAATATAATTGGTTATAATAATATTTTATATAAACAAAGTATAGATGGCGTTATATCACGATTTAATGAATGCACTAATAATATTACCGCAATTTTATATTATAATAAATTATTATATATAGCACATCAAAAGGATAATAATTCATATATTAGTTTAATTAATAATAATGGTAATATTATAAATCATTTTTATATGGAAAAAGATATTAAAATAATATCCATGATGCATAACGGAGTATTTTTGATACTATTAATTAAAAAAAATAACAAATTTGATTATATTTATTATTTAAAATGAAAAAATAAAGACTTAATCTTTATTTTATTGGTATTTTTAATTCTTGGCCAACTTCTAATAAACTATTTTTTAATTCATTGATTTCTTTTATTAATGTAACAGAAATATTATAATTATTAGCTATCGACCATATACTGTCTCCGTTTTTTACAATATATATTTCATAATCTTTTTGCCTTGGAAGTGAAACAGTCAATTTTTGGCCTACTGTTAATAAGTTACTTTGTAAATTATTTATTTTTTTTATTTCATCAACTGTCATTTTATTTATGCTTGCTATACTCCATAGGGTATCTCCTGCTTTAACAATATATATGCCACTTTCTTCTGGGATATTTGTTTCTAAACCAGGAATTATTAATTCCTGCCCTATTGATAATATATTATTTGTTAAATTATTGGTAGACTTTATATTATCAACTGTAGTATTAAACATCCTTGCTATAGAGTATAAAGTATCTCCTACTTTTACAATATATGAGCTTCCTTCTTTAGGAATACCTTGATTTAATCCTGGTATTGTTAATTTTTGGCCTATTGATAATATATTACTTGTTAAATTGTTGGTAGACTTTATAGCTTCAACTGTAGTATTAAACATCCTTGCGATAGAGTATAAAGTGTCTCCTGCCTTTACAGTATATGAGTCTTCTTCAGGAATACCTTGATTTAATCCTGGTATTGTTAATTTTTGGCCTATTGATAATATATTACTTGTTAAATTGTTGGTAGACTTTATAGCTTCAACTGTAGTATTAAACATCCTTGCGATAGAGTATAAAGTGTCTCCTGCCTTTACAGTATATGAGTCTTCTAATGAGGGACTCTTATAAATAAAGCCCATATATTCAGTTATTGCTTTAACTGTGGCTTCAGCATAATCAGCCCAATTTCTTTGTAATCTTACAATATCATTTGGATTATCTAAAAACCCATATTCTACAATTACCACCTGTAAATTATTTGTATCTCTCATTATATAATAATAGTCTTGGCTAGGATCAACTAGAGATGACTTTTGATAAACTGTTCTTGTTTTTTGACCAGCAGAACCAATATTAGTTAAAATTTTGTTTGCTAATTGTGGGGTGTTTCTTAATGCATATATCACTTCAGCGCCCTCTCCTCCTCCTGAGTTTATATGGTTAGAAACCACTATAGCGTTTTTAACATCTCCAAATGGTTGTTTTATTCGATTAATTCTTTCAGTATAGGTTAAATCTTCATCATTTTCTCTAGTCATATGATAGGGCACACCTAACTCTTTAAACCTACTTGCCATGTATTTAGATATTTGCAAGCTTTTTTCTTTTTCAATTATTTGCGGACTAACTGCTCCTGGATCACTTCCTCCATGGGCCGGATCTATAACCACACCTACAAAATCTAATCCACTGTCTTCTAAAGTGTCTCCACAAGTAGCTAATGGCGAATATAAATAAATTAATGCACTCCATGTATTTCTTCCTACGATTCCATCAGAGGTAAGTCGATTATTTGTTTGAAATTTTCTAACGGCTATATTTGTTGATGAACCAAATATCCCATCTGTTGGGCCTTGATAATACATTAATTCCGTTAGTA
>JAQVVC010000033.1 GCA_028699175.1 Bacilli bacterium
ACTTTAAATCCATTACTTATTTCATAACTATTGTTAGTTACAATTACCGGAATTATTATTTCATCCCTTCCCAATAAACCTCCATAATTACCATCTGGTGATATGAAATTATTTATTTTGATATAGTATGTCCCTGAAGCTAAATCATTGTTACTTTCAGTCGTTATAATATCTAAATCAATATCTTCATTATTATTAATATTAGCTCTTATATAATTATCATTATCTGGGAAATAATTAATATTGTTTATTTTAAATAACATATTTTTAAAATGTTTTTTATTAACTAAAAAGCCATTACTATCAACAAAACTTATTAATAAACCGGTTTTTTGATTTTCATAAGTAGAATCTATAACTTGAATTTCATTTAACATTTTATAATTTATTTCACTGCTTAAATTTATTTTTGTAGTTGATTCAGTATTTAATAAAATATTTGTCCCTGAATAATCAGATATAAGATTTAATTCAGTTTCAATATCAAATTCACTACTAGAATAAACATTTGATTTTTTATATGTGCTTTCCAATGTTGATATCTTTTTATTAGTTAGAGAATCAAATAATTCAAGATATATATTAATATCATATAAACTGGCGTTAATTACTGCATCTTTAAAATCTAAAATTAAAGTATAATCTTCTAGAATTTGATTATTATCTACAAATATATTTTCTTCATAAAAAGCATTTACATCTTGTCCTATTTCCTTAAATAAAGTAAAAGGATAACTTGCACTTTTTTCACATTCTAGATCTAATTCATCGCAGCTAGCATTATAACCAAATTGATCTACATCAGTATTTATTTTATAAGTATAAATTTTATTGTTATGATGATCAATTAAATTTATTTTCGTTCCCACCGGTAATAAAATATTTGATTTTAAAAAATGCGAATAATTATTAATATCTTCAAAATATTCAAATGTAAATGAAGTATTTAAGGTAATTGATGAGTTATCTGTAATATTAATTGGTATTTCACCATAATCAAATCTATTATCAGTACCAATTGATAAACCTTCAATTGAATATCCATTATAAATAATATAATCTGTATTTATATAACTAATATTTCCTGCATTATCAACTGCTTTTATATAGATAATATGTTTACCTAAAGTATCTATTAATATGTTTCCACTTGGTACTATCCACTCAATATTTTCTAAATTTTCTTCTAATATAGTTTTATCTGATAAATAATAATAGATATTTTTAACCCCAGATAATAAATCAGAAGATTCGATTGTAAACTCTTTTGGCTTACTTATAAATAAATTATTTGGCGTGGTAGTAAAGGTGTTCCAATTATCTTCTTCAAATGAAATTGATACAGTAGGATCACTTAAATCTAAAATACAATAATCAGTATTTATATATGTAACTCGATCTTTATAATCAGTAACTTTAAAATATATTATGTATGAGCCTTCATCAGTTATTTGATATATTTGAGTAAATAATTGCCATGTTTCAATTAAATCTAAGTCGGTTTTATCCATTACTGTATCTGACTGACTTATATAATACTCTACCTTCGATACGGGAGTAAAATTATTTAAACCATCAACAGTAAATGTAATATTATCATTAAAATATTTATTATTAATATTTTTATTATAAGTATTATAAATATTACTTCCTATATATACATTAACTGTTTTTTTCATATCATTATCATAATATAATATTGGATATTCACCATCATTATATGACCAAATATTATTAGGATTTAATAATAAATCTTCATTACTTATATATTCATTATAATTTAAATTAAGGGTTACAAAATCTTTATCTTCAAGATCTTCTTTTAATACTTTTGTAAAATTACCAGTTACACTTCCACTACCAATAGGAAGAATATTTTCAGTATAATAAGCATTAGTAACACTAATAGTGCTATTATCAATTTTATTAATGACATTATTATTACTAGTATTAAACACATTATTAAATACAACATTACTACCATTTGTTATAACACTTATTAAACCTCCACTATAATTCGAAGTTAAATTTCCTTTATTATAACTATTATTAATAATAATATTATTTATATTGTCAAAAGCAGACCCTATTAAACCTCCACTTGATACATTACTATTGATATTACCAGTGTTATATGAATTAATTAAAGTAATACTACCAGTAGCATCTGCTATTATTCCTGATGATGTAAAATATCCATATATATCAGATTTATTGACTGAGTTTTTTATAGTAGTATTGGATGCTTGTCCTATTAATCCGCCTGAAATACCATAATTATATTCTACAGTATATTTTAAATTAGTAAATGTTATCACATCACTTGCAAGTGTAGTACTAGTTTTAATTGGAACTTGATTTAATAAAGTAGTTCCCAATTCTATTTCAAAACTACCTCCTGATACGGGAGTATTATTTATTGATATAGAAGTTTGTTCTGGATTTTGGATTTGATAATTTCCAGTTATTTTTGCTGAATTAACTGTATTACCTAAAAAAGGAAGTAAATTACTTAAATTTATATAATTAGTAGTTTCATAATTATATACATTTATATCTCCTTGAATTATATCTTTAACAATTGTTTTTTCAATATTATTTTTTTTACCAATAACATAGCCATCCATAAATATATTCTCTAAAGTAATATTAGAAGTTTTAGATGCAAAACCTGAAGTAATTACCCCCCCATAAACCAAAGCATTTTTAACAAATAAATTACTAACATTTCCTTTTAAATTTGTAAATAAAGCTAACTCTTCATTAATATTATCGGTAACATATAAGCCGTATATTGTATTACTATTACCAGATAATGTTCCTTCGAAAGAATTTAAAGATGGTAATATATTTATAGTTCCAGATGGAGTTCCAGTTAATTCCGGATTGTCATAATAAGTATTAGTGTAAGGCTGGATATAATAAGTAACATCGTCTAAAATATATTCCAGATCATCGTTAGTTTTATATTTTAATACTCCTTCATTCAAAATAATATTATTAGTTATTTCAAAATAATTATTAATATAGGTAGTATTTTTTAATTTAAAACTTAAATAAGCCAGTTCAGATCCATTAGATATTATATAAGGATTATTTTCTGTTCCATCACCAGATCTAAAAGAACTAGCAACAGTTCCATCCCATACTGAAGTTGATATTGAACTATCATTATAAATAAATTCTGCTAAAGTAGGAATTATATTAAAAATAAACAATATAAAGCATATGATTATAATAGATAAAATGATTTTTTTTATTTTCGATAAATTAAGAAAAATATTTTTTATTTTCTCCATTTCAATCATTCCTTTTATACTTTGATATATTATATAATTATAACATAATTTGACATAATCTGCACTAATAATCAAAAAAATAACTCTATTATAAAAGTTATTTTTGTTTGTTCTCTAATTCGTTTATTAAATATTTATTTACTTGGACTATAAACCATAATTTTTCTACAGTTAACTGACTTTTTTCAATTTCTTGAATCCTTAATATTAAATTAATCCGTTCTATAAAACTATCAATATTTTCTGGATATAAGTCTTCATTAATAATATTTATATTTAATAACCGATATTTATTTATAATTACTTGCGCAACGCTAGCTTCATCAAATGCATTTACCGGGCATACTATAACATTAGTTAAATCTAGTGCAAATAAATCAAAACTATCACTATATTCAATTAGTTCATCATAATTATTTATTTCATAAGAATTTTTAATTGCTTCTTTTTTATAATAATCAAAACTATAATAAAGATGTAATAAATCTTTTAAAGCAAAATTATTGTTTACAACATCTAATACCATTACTTTAAAATATTCTTCATTATATTTTTGATATAAATCATATAATTCTGTTGCTTGTTTTACAGATTCGATTTTTAAATCTACGGTGGATGTTTTTTCTTTTGTAATGAAAAATTTATTAGTTGTTCCGAATATTTTTTTGTTTAATTTATTTAGCTTATTTTCATTCTTATCAATTTGAGATTCTAATTCTTTAAGGCGTTTATTAGCATCATTTTTGTTAATCTCAGAGTTTGATTTCTTTAGGTATTTTAATTTAAAATCATTAATAAGAGGTGAAAATTTAACATAATTAGCATATTCTTTAACATTATTTTTTAATTTTTCTAAACTTTCATAAAATTTGTGCATAGCTGGTTCGTTTTCAATATTCAAAGAATCCAGCATTAAACTACTATAGGTAGATACTCTTACTTTAGATTCTTCAAAAAAATGATTAACATCTAACTCACCTTTTTTAGCTAACTCAATAATATCAGAAACATTTTCTTTGCCAATTGTATTCATTTCTTGATACAAAATACTAAGTTGGTTTAAACAATTTTTGTAATCCATATTATTTTTTTCTATTAATTCTTTTTTTAATTTATTAATATAATCAATAAATTTTTTTTCGTTTTTTCTTATTAATTTTCTGAAATTCAGCTCAATATGAGATATTATTTCAGGATTCTCCCAATAAATTTTTTCAAATATTTCCGTTAATTGATCAATATTTTTGTTATTAGATTTTCTTATCTCTAAAAAAGAAGACATGAACTGATTGACATAATAAGTATAAATAAAATCACTTTTATTTAATTTAATATTAACCATTTCAAACTTATTTATAAATTCATTAAAAACACTGTTTAAAGAACTAAAATTAAAATCTTGAGAATTAGAAATCTGATAAAATAAAGTATCAAACCCCATTTTTTCAAAATAGGTATTTGAAGGATTTAAAATAAATCTTATATTTTCTAATTTAGATATTTTATCAGCTAAATCAGCAGTATTTCTATTATCTATTACATTAAAAGATTTACTTTTTAATTCGATATATTTTTTTATTGACTTTTTATATTCACTATATGCATTATAAACTTCATCTATTTTAGCATTTAACTTTCTTTTGTTAGTTTTAGTTTTAACTGGCATAGATGAAAATAATAGCTTTTTAGATTGAATATCTTCTTCAATGTACTCTAAAAAATTCGCCATGTTAATCCTCCTCTTTTGTATCTTCTATCTTAGTTTCACTTAAATAAGATAAAAAATTAGTTACATTATCATAAAGGTTAACTAACTCATTTAAAGTCAATAACGATAAATCAAAATCAACTTTCTTTTCTTCTTTATTCATATTATCACCCTTTTTATACTTCATATCCAGCTAAATCTTTTATAAAGTTTATTATGATATCAAGAGATGTTCCTTTAGAATATGTTTCTAAACTATCAACATCTTGACCTTCTAACCAAATATAAACTCTTGCCTTAGTTATAGCATTTGGCACTTGGAAAATAGGTTGCGAAAAATCTTTTACAGTATTCTGAATTGCAAAATGTTCGCTATCAAGTGGCACTCCAGTTCCTGGATGGCCATTAATATGATCTAAACGCTTACCTTCTTTTATAATACCATAAGTTGGGACATAAATTCCATCAATAAGTGTAATTCCATAATTTTCAGCCGCTTCAATAGAATCTACAGTATGGATATTAGTATTTGGTTCATATATTACCATCTCACAACTATTATTACATTTCATATTTTGGATTTCTTTAACTGGAGTATTATGAGGAAGACTTCCTATCTTTAGCACTCCAACTCTTAAGGAATTCATAATATTACTCATTGATTGTCTTATTTCTTCACTAGTATCTTCTTGATAATCAATAATCGTGTTTTCTTCGAAAAATAAATTATCAGGATTTGGTGAACCGCTTGAATTTTTTAAAAAAATATCAAAAGCAACAAAATAACTTGATGCATTAGCTCGTTTTTCTTCTGCTTTAACAACATTTAATAATTTTTTAGTAGTGTCATTAGGATTTCTTAGCCTTGTTCTAATTAAATCACCAATAAACACATCAAATTTATCATTATTAGGAGATAATATTCCATTTGATGATACTGGCCATAATCCATAAGACCATTGATTAACATGATCAGGGTATGTCTCTTTTAAATCCATAATGATACTATCCATTGATATATTAACTGAGTCAGAAAATTCAATACCATCTAATGATATAAATAATCCAGTATTGCTGGAAACAGATAATTGAAAAAAATTAATTCTTACATTTAAAGCTGATGATAACCAAGCATAAGTTGAAGCGGTTAATAAAATAGCAGTTAAAAAAGTAACCCAAAATAAAGTTCTTCGATTTTTAAATTTAAATATATTAACTGTTTTCTTATTGATTTTTTTCAAACCCATTAAATACCTCTATATTAATATAATTAAAGAGTAACCAAATTGATTACTCTTCATTATACTATAATATTAAATAATCATTAATATTAATTAACATCAAATTATTTTAATCTTATAATTATGGAGCTGTTGTTGTTGCTGATTCAACTGTTGTTGGTGCAGTATAACCAGGAATATCACTTTCAATAAATCTTTGTTTTGTGAATCCGAATTGTACTGAAATACTTTTTCCAATTGATGCAAAATCGTAGTTATCAATATCTTGACCTTCAATATAAATATATACTCTTACTTTAGTAATACTATTAGGAGCTAGCGTCATAAATTCAGGACGAGCAGTTCCAGTAAGTACTTTCATTGAATCAGTAAAATATGGATATGCTTCCAATAATGCTGATCCTTGTTCAGGTACTGTTGTACTTGCTACATAAGGTTCATAACCTTCGCTTTCTTCTCCAGAAACATAACCATTATATGCATCTCCATCATAAACATCTACTTTATCAGTTGATGTTATTTCTTTTGCAACAGCATAAGTTGGATAAGCAGTACCATCCTCAAATGGTCCACATGCACCAAAGTCACCTATATAATCTCCAGCTTCATTTCTTTGTTTACATGATGTTTCATACCAACTAATAGCACCCACGACATGGTCCTTATCATTTGGTTCCCAAATTTGAGCTCTTTTTGAACAGATACCAGTTACTACACCTTCTACATCATCACATGTGATACCAGTTATAGTAGCAGCTTCGTCTGTAGTACCTTTAACACGCCCGATTTGAGCAAATGCAACTCTGACTGAATTTTCAATTCCAGTGTTAGCTACTCCACTAGCTGAAACTGATACACTCGAATCAGTTGATAAATAAATCGCTTCTTCATCAAGTGGTTGATATTCTTCGATGTATTGGGTACCAGATGAATTTTTGATAAATAAATCAAATGCTACATAACCAGGAACATCATAATCTACATCATTTTCAGCGCGGCTTGCAATAAGTCTGTAACCTCCTAATGAAGGTGTTAAACTTGCTTTTTCAAAAAGAATCATTCTTGATGCTGTTGGGTCAATATCTCCTACTGATGACATTGGAATTAATCCTGAACCTGACCACCAATTAGTATTGCCTTCATAAACAGTCCCATCATCATCAAAATTATCTGCATTAATCGCTACTGTATCATTCCATGTAGATCCATTTAATGATAATTGTAAATCGTCTGTACCAGCTATAGTAACATCAAAGTTAGTAACACTTACTGTTCGCATACCGACGAACCACGCATATGTTGATACAGATAATATTATCGCTGTTAATGATAAAGCAATAACTAAATTTTTGACACGATTTCTGTGTCCAAGTTTTTCTTTTTTCATAATTACCTCTTTCCTCTTCTATTTAATTATTTCCGATTTAAAATCCATATGAATTTTAATCTGGCCTCCCAAAATATTGTCGGTACATTCTGGGTCGGTCCCTTCTAGCCATAAGACTATCGTATACTTGTCGCGATTTCCCGGTGCAAAGTTTTGTACATGATCTCTTGCAACAAGGGTATCAGATGTAAATGAAATTGTATCTTTTTCTAAGGTATTATTTCTAGACATTTTAGCATAAGTTATAACTTCGCCATTTTTATATACTCTAATACGAATAGCATCATCTACATTTTTTATAACATCATCAATAACAATTTCGGACCAATAGTCTGCAATCTCTGAGCCTAGATTTTCTATATAAAAAGTATATGCAACAAAATTTTCACCATTATGTGAGCCATTACTTCGTTCATTAATATTATCAGGAAGCCATGTTCCTGAAATATTATCAAAATGACTAATAGTTTCAGCAAATAATTCTGACCTAAAAACTTTATAATCTGGATCATCATATATAATTATATTATTTTTTATATATAACTCTCGATCTAAATTTACGCTAAAGCTCCCACCTTTATATATTAGTGCAAATACTAAATATATAAGAAGTAAAAATAATAATATAAATAATAATATTAACTTCAGTGTTTTTACTACTCTTTTTTTATGTTTTACTTTTTTAGCGCTTATTACAATTTCCTTTTTCATAGAATTCCTTTTCTCTCAATTTTGATGTTACTCTCTATACACACCCTACCTTAATATACAATTAAATTTTATCAACTTAAATATTATTTGTCAATTCAATTTGTAGAATATTATCGAAAATTAGCATTTTATAAAAAAAAATGGCTAAAATAATTTATTATAAGTAATTCTTTAATTATGTAAATATAATAAAAAAACACAATTAAGTGTTTTTTTATTGTGGTTTTTTTATATATTATGCTTGTTCGGTAACTATTATTGTTCTAGTTTTTATACCTAAGTTTCCAGCCGCATCTCTTACTTTATAAGTAAT
>JAQVVC010000034.1 GCA_028699175.1 Bacilli bacterium
ACAATTTGACTATAGACATCGATATAATTATCAGGAAAAGCTAATGATAATTTAGTATTAAAAGTCGTTATTTCATCATTTGTGATATTAAAACCATTAGCAATTGCTAATTCTTCATTGACAGGATTCACAGACATAAAATAAAATTTTACATTTTTATAATCATTAATTAATGTATTATAGACATTTATATATTTATCAATATTATTTAAATCATTAATACCAAAAGAGAATATAACATATTTCCTTGTATCAGCACCGATATAACTTTTTAACTCATTTAATACTACTTCATCTGAAAACCAGGCATACCCTGCTCCATCTTGAGCCATATATGTTATTTCATTATTATTTATGGTATTTTTAATATTATTAATTCTTGAATCACCAATATAAATTAATAATTTTTCCATTTGATCATTAGATACTATTAAATTATAATTACTATTTGCATTATTTTTATTACCGCCACCATCTGTTAAATTTAACATATCAAAAGGATATAATATAATTATAACTACTAAAACAAACAAAATCGCCCCTACTCCAATGTAAATATATTTTTTATAACGTTTCATTATGTACTTCCTAGCAATGTCCTTTGCTATTTTCGAATAATCTCCACTTGATGATGAATTACCTTTATTTGAAGAGGATAAAAGGGAATTTAAATTTCCTAGACTTGATGCCATTGTATCTGTTGCATTTGATGCTACTCCGCCCTTACCACCTACTGCTGAATCAGCTAAATCTAATACCCCAGAATCATCAGCTTTATTTAAAGTATTTTGAAGCATTCCACCTAAAGGGTGTTTGTTAGTTAAATCGGTGACTATTTTGCCCCCCTTATCAAGTACTTTATTTCCTATTTCCGTTTTTGCAATTGCATCAACTGCATTACCACCAAAACTAGGAGCAAAATAATTAGCAGCTGCTTTGGCAGCCGTTTTAGCTACTTTTTTATTAGTTTCTTGTTTTTTTTGTTCTTGATTTTCTTGCTTCATCTCTTCATTATTTTCACTCATTAATTCATTATCTTCAGGGTTCATTATAATCACCGCCTTTCTACTTATTCAATTATTCTAAACAGTATAATTATCAAATAATACTTTATATTGCATAATGCTATATTCTCTAAATATATAAGTATTATCACTACTATCAATTAGATAAAATTCTTTGTATTTAGAAGTTTTATTAACATTATACTTTTCTATTTGACCATTAAAAAAATTAACATCAAATTTTTCATTAAAATATTCTTTAAATTTATTTAAACTACCAAATTTTTTTTCTCGATAATCTTTATCTACTAAATCATAAGCTACTTCTGGATCAGTTAAAATTAATTTTGTATATTCAGCTAAATATTTACGAGCTATTTGTTCTTCATTCATATTAATAGGAGTTATTTCATTTATTTTATAATTCTTTAAATAAAACTCTTCTCCAGCTTTATACTCGTTTTTTGAAAATATATTATTATCTATAAAATATGTTATTAATAAAGCAATTGCTATAAGAGAAACACAAATAATAATCGTAATTTTATTTTCTTTTATATTATTCATTTATATCCTCCTTAAATATTTTACCATTATATGGAGTTACATCAAATATCAGATTATTTATATCCAAATCAATGATTAAATAGTAATCTTCCGGTCTGAAATATTCATCCATAACATTTTCACTTAAATAACCATATATGTAATATCTTATTATATTTTTGTTTATCTTTTCATTATACATTTTCCTAGCTTCAAAAATATATTCTTTTTCAGTATCTAATAATGTTAAATTATGTAAAATATTATCGGAATTAATATTATTTTTTTCTTTATATTTACTATTAAGAAGGAGTATTAAATTATTAATATCCTGGTTATTCAAATAAGAAATATATTTATTAGCTGCATTACTAATTGAAAAAAATCTTCCATAATCTGTTACTAAACTAATTTTAGTTTTTTCTTCTACCATTGGCTTTGGTTGACGATAATTATATAAAATTAAACCTGAGAACAACACAATAAGAAAAATAATTATTATAATTACATTATTTTTAGTTAATTTAAGTTCCATAATAATTCCTTCCTAACATGTAAAATATGTTCCTGAATGAAAGAGATTCCATTCTCTTTCTCTTCTTGTTTTTAATACATCACCTGAAAACCCTGAAGCAGTTGTTGGTTTACTCATGTAAACATCATATAATGTTTGGGTGTTACCATATTGCTGAAAATTTGTTGAAAAATTTGAAATATTACCTACATTATATTGCCTTGATACTAAGGCATCTATTTGATAAGGAGTTAAATTAATTCCTATATTATTCATTTCCGAATTAATATTATCATATATATTTGTGATTATCTCTACTTTAATATCATCAACAATAGCCTTAGGTATTAATGCTCCTTCATACATGTAATTATCAATATCAAATCCTCTTTTTATAAATCTATTTTTATGATTTATTAAAGTTACCCCAGCACCGACTGTTAATGTTCCAGTACCAGTTTTAGAATCATCATATACTTGATAATTACTTCCTCCATCATCTGGACCAGCACCTTCCATACAAATTAACATGCTAAGCAAATCAGAAGAACTCACATTATTTTGACGGGGATTTTCAGCTGATATATAATCTAATGGATTTATAGCAGCTGAAGGAGTATCGCCACCAATTCTTACTTCAAAATGCAAATGAGTTCCAGTAGAATTTCCGGTACTACCCATTTTTCCTAAAACTTGACCTTGCTCAACGCTTTGACCTTCACTAACTTCAATTGTTCCTTCATGTAGATGAGCATAATATGTATAACTACCATTTGGATGAGAAAGAACTATATAATTACCATATTTCCCCCCACAACTTAAGCCATCAGCCATTGTACAATTTGAAACCACTTTTTCAACTATTCCATTTCTTGCAGCAATTATATTTATAGTACCGGATTCAGCTCCTCCTATATCAAGACCATGATGAAATGAATCTCCTCTTTTTCCAAAATCACTTGTAACATTAAAAGTAACTGGTTCTCCTAAGGCAAATGAGACGCCATTTGATTCAGTTATTTCACTACCACCAATTGGCCACCAAAATAAAGAGTTTTTTATATTTAATAAGTTTCCATTCGCTTTTTTAGAACCATATTCTTCTAAAATACTTTTTATGTAACTTATAATATCTTTTCTAATTTCTATTATTTCTTCTTCATATTTTGCATATTCTTCAGGATATTTATTAAAGGTAAAATCTTCCATAGATGATATACCAACTTTTTTTAATATAGGCATAAAATAAGTTCTTAAATGAGCTTTCTTATCAAAATAATTAGTTGTTTCTAAGAATTTCCAATAAGCATCTAAATTATATTCCTTTCCTTCGCTTAGAACAGATTTCATTTCTGCTCCAGGATAATTATTTATATTATTTTCACATTCCATTTTTTTATCAGACTTTATTCCAAATATATTTAAAATACTAGGTAGTTTAATAGCCGCATATTCGATAAAAGTAAGAATATTTGATGAGTCTTTAACAGCACATTTTGTTTCACCATCAACACTTAATGGAGTCCCACCTTCTAAACAAGAATCAGTCACAACGCCTTCTGCAGTTTGAACTTGAGTTACATCTCCATAAACAGCGTAACAAGAAGAACCATAACTAAACATATTTCTTATTAATAAATCCAGCGTATCAGTCTCTTTTTCAAAAAAACTTTTATCTGGTATTATGTCAATATCATATATAAAATCGTTATCTAAATAATTATATGCTGAATTATCTAAACCAAATATATCATCATAATTTGTTCCATCATCATTTAATAAATCAGGAGTCAATCCATAGAAAGTAGTAGTAATTATAATATTATCATCAATAGTTATACCTTTTTTTTGATAAGCTGCTAATATTTTATATAATCTAGTATAATAATTTTTTTGTTTAGAAATTATTTTTTCTTTACATTTTTCATTTGATTCTCCACCTTCGGCACATTGATCAGTCCAGTAACCTAGATTTTTTTCAGTAAATTCATCGAAATTAAATTCTGCATAATTAAAATTTGCGGCATTAACATTAAAAGTGAATAAAAAATAAGTTATGAAAAAGAAAAGTATTAAATACCTTCTTTTTATTAATAACTTATTATGTTTATTAATTATATTTACCATATTACCACCTAAATTTATAAACCTCCACCAGTACCAAATGAATCTAATTCATCTTGTGTAAGCACAACATTAATTATCATTCTACGATTTCCACAAACAAATAATGCTTGCCCTTGACTATAACTTTTAATACTTTCTTTTTCATTTTCATTGATATCAATTAATTTTGATAAATCTTCGACTGCTTGCTTTTTTAATCCCATAACTAAATAATAAGCCGCATTATCAAATATTGCTTTACCATGAACGATAATATTTGGAGCCGCAAAATCAGTTGGCTGTTGAGTTATAATAATTGTACCAGTATTATATTTACGACTTCTTCTTTGAATTTGAGCTAAAAATTCAGCACCCAATTCATTTCGACTTGATAACAGTACATGAGCTTCATCAACAAACATGACGGTATTAGTGTTTTTATCTAAACATAATCCCCAAGCATATTTTAAGATATTGAAAAATAAAGCATTTCTAATATTTTCATCACTGTTCATTAATTCTTTAATATTAAATACAATAAATTCACTATTAGTTTCTATTGTCGTATGACCATTAAAGTAAAATTTAAGTTCATTTACAAATGGTCTTATCTTTAATTCTAGTCTTTCTAAAACATCTTTTTCACGAGTAGCTTCTGGCATAGAAAGTAATCTTCCTTTAATTGTTGAATAAACATCATCAAAGGTAGGAAAATCTTTAGAAGTAAAACCAGTAAAATCCGTTTCAAAATCAATGTGAAATCTTTTATAAGTGTCTTGTACTACTTCACTAAACATCGCAAGTACATCTTCTTCAATTGATGGTGTATAATACTTCATAAAAGCTTTTAATGATTGAAGTGTTCTAGTTAAAACTGTGTAACCCAAACCTTCTTTCAAGTCATCTTCATCAGCATCTACGGAAACTTCAAGAGGATTAACCATCCCAAATTTACCACCTTTACCTAGATCAATAAAATCTCCACCTAAGTTCTTAGTCATCTCTTCAAGTTCACCTTCAGGGTCAATTGCTATTATTTTACAACCGTTTCTAATATGAGTTCTAAGCATTAATTTAGCTGCGGTACTTTTACCTGAACCAGATGATCCTAATATTATTAAATTAGCATTATTTCGATTAAATTCTTTTTTACTTTGATATAAAAATTGATTAAATAAAACTACGCCTCCAGAAAAATCAACACCAAGAAGTGTAGACATGCCAGGATCTTTAATACTATCAAAAACAAAAGGATACATAGCAGCTATTGTCGGACTAGGAATCGGTGTTCCTACTCTTTCTTCAATATCTTGCTTAGGAAAAATTGGAATCATTGATTTCAACACTTTTTCTTGTTCAAACATCATTGGAATACCACGCATCCCAACAGCATCTAAAAAATTTCTAACTTGAATTTTTTTATTTTCAAGTTCTTCTTTTGAATCAGCAGTTATCATAACATGCATTTGAAAATCAAATATTTTAGATTGCGTAGCAGCAAGCATTTGCACGAAAGATTCAAGCGATTCATAATCTTGTCTTATTCTTTCTTGAATAGTTCTTTCTTTTTCAGCTTGATATCTTACCTTTAAATCAGCTATTTCTTTATTAATCATTCTACTCATAGTAGAAAACTGAATTGGAATATGTTTTACTACTACCTTTACTCCTGGTAAATTAGTGATATTAGCCAAATATCCTGATTGAATATACTTAGGAAAACTAATAATAGTTAAGATAGTTGCATGTTTATCACTAATCATAAAATCATTAACATTATATTTCATTCCTTTAGGAGCTATTTCACTTTTAAATGTATTAAACATCAGTCATCACCGTCCCAAATTCATTTTTAACGCCACCATTAAGGAAGTTTTGTAATAAAAACTTCATATCTTCATCACTTACTTGTCTAGATATCAAACCCGTTGAAGCAAGTTGACTTATCATCGTTTGAATTCTTTTTTGTAAAATTTCGACTTTTTTATCTCTAAATAAAATAAAATACTCAGTATCAACAGCATTAACTGCCGAACTACCAAATAGTTCAGCTTTTCTAATATCTTGTGAAACTAATTTTCTTACTATTCCATTTGGAGCATCATTATATTGTAATTGTAATTGCGATAAATATAAATTTATATCGACTGGACGATCAGCAACAATTAACCAAAATTCATAATCAATAATATTATAAAAATTTCTTAAATTAAATATGATATTATTTTGAGTTTGAGGATCTAAGATAAAAATATTTTTTGGTTCTACTTTAATCCCAGTAACATAATAATTACTATTAAGTAAAATCATTCCCCCTTGTATTGATTTAACAGGTATCCAATCTTCAGTATATTTAGAATTACTTGCTATCTTCTTCGCCATATTTAGCACACCAACCTTTCCAATAATAAATTCTTCTTTTCGTAAAATAAGTATATATATTTTTTATTAATGTTCGCACATTATGGTGATGAGGAACTGGTATTACTAAAAATGCCGCAATTAATGCTGGTAGCATAATTAATATTGAAGTAGTTAAATCTGAACCTCTTATAGCCAACATAAAGATAAAAGTAAGTCCAACCCCAGTTCCAAATATTATTAAATCAACTTGGTTAAAAAAACTTAGTATCAACATTGACTTTTTTGAATTGGCTGGTATCAAGAAATTATTATTCCCCATTTTATTCCTCCTTTATTTTTTAATACCTTTGGTTTTAATTTCAATATAAGGTAAAATTTGTTTTACTATTATATAATTTATATAATAATCTTTAACTTTCAGATAAGTATCTTTTGGCACTTTCAATCTTAATTTATTTGCATATACTATATTTTTCTTTAAATGTTTATCGATTTCCTTTTTTATTAATTTAGCTTGTCCTTCTGGAATGCTAGAATATAAATCAATTAACCTTTGATGAAAATATTCTTGTATTTGATTGGAATTCATGTTTTTAAATTTATCAGGAAGTTTATTTTCATACATTTCACTTAATAACTCACTTTCAGCTTTTTTAATAGCTTTAGAATCTTTTTCATCAGCTAAACTCCAATAGAAATCTGATAGTTCTAAATACTTTTCACAAAATTTTTTTAAATTAATATATTCGGGTTGTTCTAAATAATCAATTATTTTTTTAGTTATATCCATAATTATTTATCCTTTTTATTTTGTTGTTCTTTTTGAATCTTTTGAATAGTATTTTCATCTTTTAATCGATTCTCAACATTAGATATTCGATCAAGAAGTTCTAGTCTATGATCAAGGCTACCTACTTCATTAGCTAAATCTTCATAAGCTTTTTCAAATGCTGCAATTGTAAATTCTTTTTCTGAACCTGTTGAATCAGTATACTTCCCTAAAATAGATTTACCTTTTTCACTACCTAAAATATTAATAGTTTCTTGAAGTGATTTTGATACATCTTTTCCATATTCTAAAGTAACATTTTTCTTTTTAGCCATATTAGCAACTTTACGATTATTAATTGAAGATTTATAATGACTATCAATTACATCAGCAATTAATTTTTCATGAGAAGCGTAATTAGTTTCAAATGTTTTTTTGTTTTCATAGTAGTCATACGTTACTTCTGATTCAATTCTAGCGGCTTCAGCTGCAGTTATTTTTCCCTTATTTTGAGCCATATGAGCTTGTTTTTTAGCTTCGCTTACTTTCTTTATAATGTCATTTGCTTTTGAACGATATACGATATCTGGAATAACATTATCTTTATAATAATCAGATCTACTTTTTTCTCGTCTATCTTTTATAGCTTTAATATCATTATCTTGGCCATTTATAGCGTCATCTAACCTAGAAAAATCACCTAAAATTTCACTAGTTGCAGCAAGTTTTTCATTAGTAATTCCCCCAGTTAGCCAATTTTGAGTTCTTTGCCCAAAATCATTTATATCATCTATAGCTAATGGTACTCTTCCTAGAATAGAAGCTCCTGGCGCAGGTTTGCCATGACGATCTGACCACCCTTTAGGGCTACGTTCAACAGCAGCTTGTCTTCTAGCTTCTCTAGCAGTTATTGCTGCATCTGTTTCTGCTCTTGCTCGATTTATATTTCCTCCTAATTGTCCCCAAGAAGTCATACCTTCACTATTTCTTAAGCCCCGATATCCACCACCAAGTAAACCTCCTACCGCACCTGATACCTTACCAAAACCTTTGCCATTAAATCCCCCTGATAATGCTGAAGCCCCAGCACCACCTAACATTGCTGCTCCACGTTGAGCAAAAGTATTATCTTCCAATCTTTTCTTGATACTTATTCCCTTACCAAAATCTTTAATATTAAATAAATTTTT
>JAQVVC010000035.1 GCA_028699175.1 Bacilli bacterium
ATTTATTTTCCTTTCTTGACATATCCGATAGATAAAGTTAAACTATATATAGTGGAGGTTATTATGAAAAAAGAACCTAAAATAAAAAAAGTTTATGTTGTAGCTATTATATTAACAACTATATTACTGTTAATAGGTAGTAGTTATGCTGTTTTTCAAATGTACGTAAAAGGAACAGATACTGGCATAAGTGGAACTTCTGCTTCTTATTTTGAAGGTATGCAAGGTATGTCAGGACCAGTTCAAATGATGATGTTTTCAATCCCTGGTTCGAACGCGCAAATTAAATTAGAAACAACTGAATATATTGAATCTAATAATTTATTATTAATTAAATCAAGTGAAGTAGAAGATAAGTCTCAAAAATCAAGATTTAGAGTTACTAATGAAGAATATAATAATATTCTTACTTATTCAATATCACTTACTGAATTAAATATATCTACTAATTTACAAGTAGAAGATTTTAAGTGGCAGTTATTTGATTATAATAATTCAGTAATAGTAGCTAGTGGTAATTTTAGTAATATAAGTACTGACTCTTTAATACTTGCAAATAATATTAATATTAATACTCGAACTGCTCATCAATATGAATTATGGTTATGGATAGAAGAGATTGATTTAGATCAAAGATATTTATTAAATGGTTCATTTAGTGGAAAAATAAAAATAGAAGCTGTTCTAGCTGATGGATTAGCAACTGAATAAGATATAAAAGTAAGTTAAACTTACTTTTTTTATCTATTTAATTCAAAAAATAAATGTTATAATTATATATAATAAGGAGGGGCTATGAATAATTACAAAAAATATATTTTAACATTGTTGATATTTTTTATTATGCCTTTAATAATAAATAGTTTATTACCCTCTATAGGTTCTAACAATATTATTGATTTAATATTAAGATTAACTATTACTTCTCTAATTCTTTTAACATTTGTCTATTTATTTTATTTTGAAATAGTAAATGATTTAAAATATATTAAAAATAATAAAAAGAAAGTAATTATAAATATAATTTTATATTTATTTATATTAATTATTGCTTTTATAATGACTAAAATATCAATATTTTTAATTAACCATAATAGTGAAGATACGATATTAAAAATGGATTTATTATATAAAAAAATACCATTTTATCTATTTATTAATAATATTATATTAATACCATTAATTGAAACGCTAGTATTTAGACACACTTTATATAAAGGTATTAAAAATAATATATTATTTTTAATAACAAGTTTATTTTTACTTTCAATTTATTATATCTATATATTAAATATATCGGATATATATTTTATAATAATTGGTTTTATTCTTAGTATTGCATATTTAAAAAGTAAGAATATTGTAGTAGTTACAATTATTAGTATTTTGTTTAACGCTTTAATATTTCTAATTAATTATATATAAAAAAAGTTACAGTAATGGAACTTTTTTAGGCTGTTGACAAAGTATTTTGTTTACAGTCTTTTATTTTTCAGAAAAATAGTATATAATTAATTTGTAAGAACGCTTTATTATTCTAAATTTAAGGCTTACAGTTCTTACTTTTTTATGCATTTTTGATATAACTATATTAGGAATAGTGAATAAAGTAAGTAATAATATGATAACAATAAATAAAGATGTTCAATGTGAATTCTTAATGACAACAATGGAAGAAATAGTTCCTAAAGACAGTTTATTTAGAAAAATAGATAAATATATAGATTTTAATTTTATATATGATGAGGTTAAAGATTTATATTCTGAAAGTAATGAAGACCGAGTATTGATCCTGTAGTTTTGTTTAAACTAGTTTTTATTCAAGCTTTAGATGGAATAAAATCTATGAGAAAAACTTGCGATAAAATTAAGGTAGATGCTGAGTATAGATGGTTTTTAAGAATCCCTTTTGGACATGATACACCTCATTTTTCCACGTTGAGTAAAAATTATGAAAGAAGATTCAAAGACAGTAACGTACTTGAAAATATTTTTATTAATATAGTTCAACAAGCAATAAAATACAATTTAGTAGACGGAACTATATTTTATACAGATTCAACTCATAAAAAGGCAAATGCAAATAAAAACAAATCGGAAGATATGATAATAACTAATATTAAAAAAAGAAGAACTTGGTTGGAAGATGAAATAAACTCAGAACGAGTTAAACAAGGTAGAAAACCTTATGACATAAAGATATTATTGAGGAAAAGCACATAAAGGTTAGTCCGGTTGATAGAGAATCAGGATACTATCATAGAGATAATAAAGAAAAAGGATTTATGTTTTTAGATCATAGAACTGTAGATGATAAATGCAATATAATAGTAGATTACCATATTACAAAAGGAAATGTTCATGATTCTGAACCTTTTATAAACAGAGCTGAATATATAAAAGAAGAGTTTGGATTCGACATAAAAAAAGATGGTGTGGATTCTGGATATCTAACACTTGATATAAAAAAATATTTCATAGAAAATGATATATTTGCTGTGTTTGGATATAGAAGATATGGTACTCCCAAATCTCGTAAAGAAAAACAAAAGTATATTTATTTAAAAGAAGAAGATGTTTATTATGAAAAAGAAACTGGCGAAGTTTTAGAATACAAAGGACTGATAGATACAAATGGTTATAAAAAATATGAAAATAATGATAAAAGTAAAATAGTTAGAAGACATATTCATGAAGAATGGAATGAACATTTTAGAAACAATAGATTAAGTGAAGAAGGAAAAGAATTATACAAAAAAAGAAAAGAACGTATCGAATTAAGTTTTGCCGATTCTAAAAATAATCACGGTTATAGATATGCTATGTATAGAGGAATTAAAAAAAATCAAAATTATACATGGCTTATTTGTGCTGCCCAAAATATGAAGAATATAGCATTAAAGAAAGAAAAAGTATACAATGATAACGAACTATTAACTAAAAATATAGGATATTTGTCATTTTTCATTAAATCAACAAAAATTCTTATTAAAATTTTATATAAAATAAGACCCCTAGAATTTTCTAGGGGTTTGTCTACATTATGAAAAAGTTACAGTAATGTAACTTTTTAATTATTATTTTGTTTAAACATTTCAATCATAGTTTTAAGGTTGAATTTAGTTCCATAGTTTATTATTGCTGATGAATATATTTTAATTGATATGTAAGCAAAAGCTACAATACTTAATAATAAAATAATAATTGATATTGATATATCCAAAGTACTAACCGCACCAGTGATATATCTTGATGGGACACTAAATGGTGCTGATATTGGCAGATATGTAGCTAGTTTATTTAAACTACTTGCAGGATTCATCATTGAGAAATAAGCTAAATAGAAGCCTAATAACACGACAATTGCGACTAATCCACCAGATTGTTGGACATCCTCAGGCTTACTAACTAGCGAGCCACAAAGTGCATAAATAAAAGCATATAATGTATATCCTAATAGAAAATAGATTATTGATACCAATGCAAAACCTATAGTTACTCCAGATAAATCTATGTGACCAGTTAAAATTTCAGCAGGAAAGAATAGTTTATAAGATAAGAAACCAGTTATAATTATTGCTAATACTTCTACTAAACCAACAAACCCAATACCTAATGTTTTACCTATAATAATTGATTTAGGCGTTGTAGATGTGATTAAAGTATCAATAATTTTAGATGTTTTTTCAACTGTAATAGATGCTGATACTTGATAAGCACAATAATATATAGCGAAGAATAATATCATACATAATCCCATTGACAGAACAAGTATTTCTCCAGATTGGGCATCCCCAAGTTCAATAACACCAAAGATTAAAGGTTTATTTATATTCATTATATCTTCTTCATTTAAACCATATTCGGATAATTTAACATATTTATATAAGTCAGTGAAAATCATTTCATCCATTAATATATTCCCAGATAACCCCATAGCTTCAGTAATATAATCTAGTTTAATATTATCTTTTTCACTAGTAATATTAATTGCCGCACTAATTTTATTTGTCTCAAGTAATTCTCTTAGTTCATCGTTTTCTTTGACTTCATTTGTAATTTCAAATATATAACCAAGTTCCATTTGATTTAAAGAATTAAGCATTCCTTTATAGATATCCTCTTGATCCATTACTAATATAGTATCTTTATTTTCAACATTATTGTTATTATTAATTAAATTAATAATATTAGGAATATTGAACCCAACTATTACTGACAGTAATAATATAGCTAAAGTAATTTTAAAAGATTTTTTCTTGAACATTTCAGTAGCAGTAAATTTAGCAACAATAATTGAATCTTTCATTATTTACCAACTCTTTCTATGAAGATATCATGTAGACTAGGTTTCTTTAGTTCATATTTTATAAGTTCGATTTTATTTTTTACCAAAATATCAAATAGTTCTAATCCCTCATCTTTAGTTTTTATATTAATTAAATAATTATTATTTACTTTATTGTAATTTGTTAGTTTTAATTGTTTAAGATAATTTTCAATATTTTCATTAGTGATAATTTCTACATTATTAGTTTCATAATTATCTTTAATTTCTTTTAAGTTACCTTGTAGAACACACTTACCTCGATCTAATATTAAAATATCACTGCAAAATTCTTCAATTTGATTCATTTGATGACTAGACATAATAATATATTTACCTTGTTTTACTAAATCTAATATTACATTTTTTAATTGCTCTGTATTAACTGGATCTAGACCACTAAAAGGTTCATCTAATACTATTAAACTAGGATCATTCATTACTGCTAAGATAAATTGAATTTTTTGTTGATTTCCTTTAGATAATTTTTCGGCTTCCATATTAAAATATTCCATCATATTTAATTTCTCTAACCAGTATTTAATTGAAGTATCAGCAGCTTTTTTATTGATACCTTTAAGTTCAGAAAAAAACATTAGTTGATTATATACGGTTATTTTAGGATATAATCCTCTTTCTTCAGGCATATAACCAAAATTAATATTTTTTCTATTAACAGGTTTTCCATCTAAGGTAATTTCTCCAGAATCTTTTTTTATTATACCTAAAAGCATTCTAATAGATGTTGTTTTTCCAGCACCATTAGTTCCTAAAAAACCAAATATTGTAGGTTTTTTTAGTTCAAATGAGATATTATTTACAACTTTTTTGTTTGTGTAAGCTTTACTTACGTTTTTAAAAATTAACTCCATTTTTATATTTTCCTCTCCCATATATTATATATGAAATAGGAATAAAATACAAAAATAATTTTTGTGTTCTTTATTGGATTCTTCTTTTTTTAATTTTTTTATGTTATACTTTTAATGGTGATATACAGTGAAAGAAGTACTAAAGAAGATTCACGATTATAGCTTAGAAGAAATAATGGGCGAAAGATTTGCTCGTTATTCTAAATATATTATTCAAGATAGAGCGATACCAGATGTTAGAGATGGTCTAAAACCAGTTCAAAGAAGAATAATTTATGCAATGTATAGAGATAAAAACACTTATGATAAAATATTTAAAAAATGTGCTAATGCAGTAGGAAATGTATTAGGTAAATATCATCCTCATGGTGATACATCAGTATATGATGCCCTAGTTAGAATGAGTCAAAATTGGAAACAAAATCATATATTAATTGAAGTTGATGGTAACAATGGATCAATAGATGGAGATTCAGCAGCAGCATATCGTTATACTGAAACTAGACTTGCTAAAATCAGTGAAGAATTACTAAAAGATATTGACAAAGATACCGTTATAATGGCACCTAATTATTCAGATACCTTATTTGAACCAACTGTACTTCCAGCAAAATTTCCTAACTTACTTGTAAATGGAGCAAGTGGTATTAGTGCTGGTTATGCTACTAATATTCCACCTCATAACTTAAATGAAGTAATTGATGCAGTTATTAAAAGAATAGATAGCCCTAATTGCTATTTAGATACGATCTTAGATATTATTAAAGGTCCAGATTTTCCTATGGGAGGAATAATTCAGGGTGTTGATGGTATTAAATCAGCATTTGATAAAGGCCGTGGTAAAGTAGTTGTAAGGTCACGTTATGAATATATTAAAAGTAAAGGTAAAAGTCAAATTATTATTACTGAAATACCTTTTGAAGTTAATAAAGCTTTTTTAGTTAAAAAAATTGATGATATCAGACTTGATAAAAAATTAGATGGTATAGCGGAAGTAAGGGATGAATCTGATAAAGATTCAAGTATTAGAATTGCTATTGATTTAAAATCTGGTGCTGATCAAGAACTAATCATAAATTATTTACTTAAAAATACTGATTTACAAACGAGTTATAACTATAATATGGTTACGATAGTAAACAGAAGGCCAAAATTATTAGGAATACTACCTATATTAGATGCTTATATTAAGCATCAAAAAGAAATAATTTATAAAAGAAGTGAATTTGATTTAGCATTTGCAAAAAAAGAATTACATATTACCGATGGATTAATAAAAGCAATTAGCATTTTAGATGAAGTAATTGCTCTTATTAGAGGAAGTAAAAATAAAGCTGATGCTATTCAAAATTTAATAAATAAATTTGATTTTACTGAAGAACAAGCTACAGCAATTGTCATGTTACAATTATATCGTTTAACTAATACTGATGTGACTGTTTTGGAAGAAAAATTAACTAATTTAAGAAAAATTATTACTCATTTAGAATTAATTTTATCATCAAGTGAAAAACTTAATTTAGTAATAAAAGAAGAATTACGCAAAATAAAAAAAGAATATGGAACTCCTAGAAAAACTGAAATATGTTTAGATTCTCATGAAATTGTAATTAATGAAAAAGATTTAATTACTAAAGAAGATGTAATTATAATATTAACTAATGATGGTTATTTAAAAAGAGTAAGTAAAAAATCTTATAGTTCTAATGCTGAAGAAACAGCATTAAAACCTGGTGATTATGTAATTAGTTATCTGCAAACTAATACCTTAAATAAATTAATTATATTTACTAAATTAGGTAATTATATATATCTTCCTATTCATGAGATACCAATATGTAAATGGAAAGAATTAGGAGTACATATAAGTAACCTAGTATTAGTCAATCCTGATGATAGAGTAGTAAATGCTTATGTTATTAATGAATCAATCGATAATCCTATTGTAGAATTATTTACTAAAAATGGAATGGTTAAAAGAACTAATTTAAATGATTTTATTGTTAGTAGATATTCTAAAACATATACAGCTATTAAATTAAAACCTAATGATTTTTTAATTAATGTTTTGATTTCTAAAGAAAATACTTTATTAATAACTAAATCAGGATATTATTTAAATTATAAGACGGAAGAAATTCCGATTAGTGGTTCCAAAGCAGCAGGTGTTAAAGGTATTAATTTAAAAGAAGATCAAGTAATTGCGGGATTAAATTATAATGATTTAGATGAATATGTTAATATATTTACTAATAAATCAACTGGTAAAAGAGTTAAGCTCAATGATTTAAAATTATTAACTCGCGCCAAAAGAGGAAATACTATTATTAAGAAGATTAAATCTAATAATTATGAAATTTTAAACTCATTTATTACGAGTTCAAAAGATGTTATCGGATTAAAATTAGATGAGGATATTAATTATATTAAAAATAGCGAAATTTCCATTATGGATTTAATTAGTACTGGTTCAACAATAAGTAAAAAGAAAATAGATAAATATTTTATTAAAAAAGATTTATATATCTTAAAAGAAGAAAACAATATTAAAGAAAATGAATCTTCTTTTGAAGAAGATATTAAGGAATTTACTTTAGAAGACTTTATTGAAGATTTTAAACTCTAACATAAAAAACACTTATAAGAATAAAGTATTATAGGTGATTTTTTATGTCTAAAAAAGAAGAATTTAAAATATTTATTTCTAAACATCCTGAGTTAGTATCTTATATTAAAAATAGAGAACATACTTGGCAAGACTTTTATGAAATATTTGATATTTATGGGGACAATAAAGAAGTATGGGATAAATATCAAAATAAGAGTGATTATGAGGACAGGCAGGCTCCGCTAAATGAATTGACAAATATTGTTAAAAATATTAATATGGATAATGTTCAAAAATATATTATAAATGCTCAAAAAGCTATTAATGTAATACAAGAACTAACTTCTAAAAATCCAGTTAAAACTCCACCCGTACCAAAAACACCAAGACCAATTACTAAGTTTTTTGGAGATTAATATGGAACAAGACTTACAATTTAAGATATATAAAGATAAAAAACTAG
>JAQVVC010000036.1 GCA_028699175.1 Bacilli bacterium
ATTTGCAATAGCAATTTATAGTTCTCTTTGCTATAATTTTAGTATGAAAAAGATTATTGATCTAAAATTTTATTTTATAACTGCTTTAGGATTACTTACTATAAGTGCCTTCTTTTATTTTTTTGTAAAATTGTTAGAGGGTGAACCAAATTTAATAGGAGGACCTATTGATAATTATATTCCTTTTTTACCTATTTTTATTATCATTTATAATCTTTGGTATCCTTTTAATATCCTTGCCTTATATTATATTTTTAAAGATAATATTAGTATATATATTAAAACTATTATATCATTAATTTTTTGCTATATAATTTCTAATTCAATATTTATTCTTTATCCTACTACGGTAAATCGACCAGTAATAGAATCTTATAATAATATAATTGAATATATTACATATATGACTTTTAAAATAGATACACCTGCAACAAGATGTTTTCCTTCTAATCACTGCATTTTATGTTTTATTATTATTTTTAGTGTTTTAGGAATTAAGAATATGTCAAAATGGAAAAAAGGTATTATTATAGCCATAAATACCTTAATAATTTTATCTACTTTATTTGTTAAACAACATGTTGTTTATGATGTTATTGGTTCATTAATAATTACCCTTACATGTTTTTATATTTTAAGTAAGTTTAAATTTTTTAAATATTTAGAAAAAAAATTAGTTAGCGTAAGCTAACTTTTATTTCCGATTTTTTCACCTAATTTAACAATCGTTTCAATATTATTTAAACTATTTTTTAATATTTCTTTATTTATTTTAATGGTATTTTCTTTAAATAATAATATAATTGTCGAACCTCCAAATTTAAAATAACCTTTTTCTTCACCTTTTTTAAAGGCATCTTGTTGATGATGGTTCACTATTTTTCCTACACATAATGCTCCTACTTCAATTTGAATAACATTACCAAAATTCTCGGTTTTAAGAATCGTCCATTCTCTTGAATTAGTCTTATAAACATTATATTTATCAAAAGCTACTGGTCTTACAGTATGAAGTATTCCTTTAATATAATTATTATCACTTTTTATACCATTATCAATATAACAATAACGATGATAATCATTTACACATAATCTAAATATTAAAGCATAACCATTAAGATATTCATTTGATACATCATTTTTTATAAGATCATGAATATCGTAATAGGAATTTTTTATCTTAAATATATTAGCATTATTTATTTTGTAAACAAGTAATCTGCCATCACATGGAGATATTAAAGCATTATTTTTATTATTAATAGGTCTTTTTCCTGCTTTTATTTCTCTAATAAAAAAATTATTAAATGATTTGTACTTAATATCTTTGTAATCATTCATATTAATATTATTTTTTTTAATAAATCTTTTAATTAAAGATTTGGATAATCTAGTACTTAAAAATAAACCAACTATTTTACTAATAATATTTATGGTTAATATTTTTAATAATAATCTACCTATAATAGTATTATAAAAAAATAAGATAAACTTATCTTCTTTTTGATTTTTTAGCTTAAAATTATCCATATTTTATAACCTATAACTAATAATAAAAACTCAAATAACCCAACTAAAATTAATAAAAACATTTTTTTATTATCAGGCTTATTTATAAAT
The DNA here is from genome assembly GCA_028699175.1 of Bacilli bacterium. GTDB lineage: Bacteria > Bacillota_I > Bacilli_A > RF39 > UBA660 > DUUS01. The sequence goes on from JAQVVC010000036.1 coordinate 1,621, forward strand.
TTAGCGTTTAAAACAAATAATAACCCGACAATAAGTAAAGAAGTTGCAAAAATAGAAGGAAAAATATTAGGAAAAAAATCTTTTAGATAATATACTAAAGGAAATATTAAAGCCACACTAGTTGTTGGTAAGCCAATAAAAGTAGTACTTCTTCCTTTTTTAGTTTTAGCTATTTCTTCTTCATGAACATTAAAATGAGCAAGTCTTATTAAAGCACCTAATACATATATACATGCAATTGGTAAATAGTACCATTCATTCATCCCAATTGAATATCCAATTGCTACTGGTAATATACCAAAGGCAATTATATCAGAAAGAGAATCAATCTGAATTCCAAAATTTATTTCTTCTCTACTTCTTTTTTTTGTTCTTGCTACTTTTCCATCAAACATATCTAATAATCCTGATGCCATTAAACAAACTATTGCACCAAAAGAATATCCTTTAAAAGCTAATAAAACTCCAAGAACAGCACTACATGCACTTAAATAAGTTAATATTACTGTATAATTATATATACCTATCATAATTCACACTCTTTACTAATTCTTATTAAGTATAGCACTTTTTTAAAAAAAATAATAGTACAAAAAAAGCACTAAAGTGCTCTATCTTTCGCCTTCTTCTAACATTGTTGTTATAAATATCCCATATCCACTTGTTGGATTATCTAATATAACATGAGTTACTGCACCATATATTTTATTATTTTGGATTATAGGGCTTCCACTCATTCCTTGGATTATTCCTCCGGCAGTTGCTATTAATTCTTCACTTGTTATATTAAAGTATATATTTTTAATATCACGGGTTTTATCTATCATATTTATATAGATATCATATGATTTTATGTCCTCATTGCTTAAAACTGTATAGATACTAGCTTTACCAATTTTTAAAGTATCTGGAGTTCCTACTTCAAGGGTTCCTAAATCCGATATATTTGCTGTATATATTCCATATATACCTTTATTAGTATTTTTTGTAACCGTTCCGAAAATAGTATTAGAATAAAATTTAGCATTTTTAGTTCCTGCAGTACCTACTCCACTACGATCAATTCTAATTATTTTATTTTTAAATATACTGCCGGTTTTTACTTCAATTAAATTCCCGGTATTACTTTCTGTTATTTCATGTCCTAGAGCTCCATATATTTTAGTTACTGGATCAATATATGATAAAGTTCCTATTCCAGTTATGCTATCTTTAACATATATTCCAGTTTTATAAGTTTCATTAACTAATATTAAATTAAATACCGTCGAAAAAACTTTATTTTTTCTTTTAATCGTAAAATTTACTTTATTATCAATAACCGTTTCTTCTATTGCTAAAACTAATTCATCAACTGTATTTACTGGAGTATTACCTACTTTAATTATTATATCTCCTGTTTTTAAATTATTTTTATTAAATTTATTATCTATTTTATAAAAGCCGATAACAATTACGCCATCATTCTTAACTTCAATACCTATAGTCTTACCTCCCGGTATAATATCATTAGAATATGCAAATATATTAATCGGAATTAACAAAATAAATAATAATAATATTGTTTTTTTCATTGTTATCACCCTTTATATTAGTATGTTCTTAACTATCAAAAAAAAGTAACCAATTAATGGTTATTTTCTATTTTAAAATCTTCAAATTTACCATTTTCTGCCAATATTTTATTAACAGAAATTACAGCTTTATTTAACTTATCACCACATACTTTTACTAATTTCATAGCTTCAGTATATTTTTCAATTGATTTTTCTAAATCAATATCACCATTTTCAAGTTCCTTAACAATTGTTTCAAGTTCTTTCATTAATTCTTCAAATTTTTTATCTTTCATTTATCCCACTTCCTCTACTTTAGCTTTTATTTCACCTTTAAATAAATTAATATCTATTTTATCTCCTATTTTTATCTTTGAACTATCTTTAATTATCTTATTATTATGTTTTAATACACTATATCCTTTACTTAAAACACTAATTGGATTTAAGAGCTCTAATTTATTTAAAATTAGCGTATACTTATTTTGTTTATTTATAAACAAATTATCAGGGTTATTTAATATATAACTTTCACTATACCTTAATAATTTAGTTTTACTATTATCTAGTTTATTATTAATATAATTATTTAAATTAAGTATTAAATTACTTAATGTTTGTTCTTTTATTTCATAAATAGCTAGTGGACTAGTAAGTACATAACTATTTTTTAATGTTTTTAATTTATTAATATTAAGATTTAAATTATGTTTTATTAAGTTAGCAGATCTTATATAATATTGTTTTAATAAGATGTTTAAATCGGTAATATTAGGTACTGCTAGTTCTGCTGCTGCCGTAGGAGTTGGTGCTCTTAAATCAGCTACAAAATCAGCAATAGTAAAATCTATTTCATGCCCAACAGCACTAATTATTGGTACTTTACATTCATAAATAGCATAAGCAACTATTTCTTCATTAAAAGCCCACAAATCTTCAATAGAACCTCCACCACGACCAATAATTAATAAATCTAAATTATGATTTTCAGCTTCTTTTATTTGTTTTACAATATCATCTTTAGCAATTGTTCCTTGAACAAGAGATGGAAATAGATATGTTTCACAAATTGGATATCTTCTTTTAATAGTACTTAATATATCTTTTATAGCTGCGCCTGTTGGAGCAGTTATAATACCAATTCTTTGAGGATATTTGGGTATTATTTTTTTATGTTCTTGATCGAATAATCCTTTAGCTTTTAAGTTTTTTTTCAATTCTTCATATTTTAAATATAAATTACCTAGTCCATCTTCTTCCATATTTTCAATATATATTTGGTAAGCTCCTGTTGCTTCATAAATACTTACTTTTCCATCAACTAATACTTTCATACCATCTTCGGGAACAAAGGTTAATCTATTAGCATTAAATTGAAACATTACGGCATTAATTCTACTTCCTTCATCTTTTAAAGTAAAATATAAATGTCCTCTACTATGACCTTTAAAGTTAGATATTTCACCTTTTAAAGAAATATTTCTAATATTAGGATCAGTATCAAATTTATTTTTAAGATATTTATTTAAAGTTGTAATCGTAATATATTTTTTTTCCATTATTCATTAATTACCTTATCTAAAACAGCATTAACCATTTTTCGAACATTATCATCGCTATATTTTTTACATAATTCAATAGCTTCATTAATAACTACGATTGGAGGTGTATCAGTATATTTTATTTCATATAAAGCCATTCTTAAAATAGCAGCTCCCGTATTATCAATTCGATCTATAGACCAGTTATTAAGATATTTGTTAGCAACTATATTTAATTCATCATAATAAGTAATAATTCCATAAACCATATCTTTAATAAATTCATTTTCTATTTCCATATTTTCATTTATTACATTATCAACATTATAAATAAGACCATTATGCTTATATAATGATATTTGATAAATAATAATCATAATTTGCTCTCTTAATTTTGTTCTATTTTTCATAAATAACCTCATATTAAGTATATCATAAAAAAATAATAGATGCTCTATTATTTTTTAGATATTTCTTTTAATTCATAAAGTATATTAAGTGATTCCAAAGGGGTCACTTTTAGAGGATCAATATCTTTTAGTCTTTCTTTTAATTCATTTTTTTCAGTTAAATCAAAAGATAGTTGGGTTTCATTAGAAATAACTTTTTTAGGATTTCTTTCATAATTATTTAATAATTCATTTGCTCGATTTATAATTTCATCTGGCATTTTAGCTAATGCTGCTACATTAACACCATAGCTTTTATCTATCGAACCTTCTTTTACTTTATGTAAAAATACTAAATTACCATTTTCTTCAGTGGCACTAACATGAATGTTCTTAATACTCTTAAATCTTTTATCAAGTGATGTAAGTTCATGATAATGAGTACTAAATAAAGTTTTACATTTAATATTTTTAGTAATATATTCAAGGATAGCTTCAGCTATACTCATTCCATCATAAGTAGCCGTACCTCTACCTAATTCATCAAATAATATTAAACTATTTTTAGTGGCATTTACCACGGCATTTCTTGCTTCTAACATTTCAACCATAAAAGTAGATTCCCCACTTACTAAATCATCTGAAGCACCAATACGCGTAAATATTTGATCAAAAACTGGTAAATTAGCCTCATCAGCTGGTACAAAAGAACCGATTTGAGCCATTAATATTGTAATAGCAAGCTGTCTCATATAAGTACTTTTACCGCTCATATTTGGTCCGGTTATTAATAAGGTATTAATATTTTCATCTATTATTATATCATTTTTTATATATTCTTTTTCACTTACTAAGTTAATAATAGGATGAAATCCATTTTTAATATTTATAATATGCTTATTATTAAATTTAGGTCTTATTAATTTATGATTTTCACTAACAACGCTTAAAGAAACTAAGGCATCAACATAACCAATACTAGTAGAAGTCTTCTTTAATTCAAGAATTTCTTGTTTTATAATATTTTTTATTTCCATAAATAATTCATACTCTAAATCGATTATTTTTTCCTCAGCGTTTAATATTAATGCTTCTTTTTCTTTTAGGGAAGGGGTTATATATCTTTCTCCAGTTGTTAAGGTTTGTCTTCTTTCCCAACCATATTCTGGTTTTACTTTATTTATATTACTTTTACTTATTTCTATATAATAACCAAAAACTTTATTAAAACCAACTTTTAAATTAGATATCCCAGTTTTCACCTTTTCTTCTTTCTCTAAAGTAGCTAAATAGTCTTTCCCACCACTTCTAATTTTTTTAAGTTCATCTAACTCACTATTATAGTTTTCTTTAATTAAATAGCCTTCTTTAATAGTAGTTGGAGGTTCTTCATAAATAGCTTTTTCTAGTAATTGATATAATTCTTGATGATCATTTATTTTTATATCTAGATTTAATTTATCAATAATCTTTATTATATCTGGTAATACTTTTAAAGATTTTTTTATTTGTAATAAATCTCTACCATTTAAGGATCCACAAACAACTTTCCCACATAATCTTTCTAGATCATAAATTTCATATAAAAACTCTATTAATTCACTTTTTAAAATAAATTCAGTATTAAATTTTTCAATATAATCTAATCTTTGATTTATTTTTATTTCATCTTTTAAAGGGTTAATTAAAAAATCTTTTAAAGTTCTTGATCCCATAGAAGTTTTACATTTATCTAAAAGCCATATTAAACTATATTGTCTTTCTTTTAATCTTAATGTTTCAAATAATTCTAAATTTCTAACGGTATGAATATCCATTAATAAATACTCATTATTCTCTATTATATTGACATCATTAAAATGACTTATATCCTTTAATTGAATAGTAATTAAATAATATAGTAAATGTTTAATTCCTTCTTTTACTTGATAATTCTTAATATTATTTACGATTTTATTATTTCCTTCATATATATTATCAATAATAGTAATATTAATATTATAAATATTTTTTAAAATATTTAATAAATTTAAGTCAAAATTATTTTTAATAATTATCTCTTTTAAATTTAAATTAATAACTCTATTAATAAGAGCATCTTTTTCATGATTTAAAAATTCTGCATAAATATTACCAGTAGAAATATCGGTATAAGTTAATAAATATATATAATCATAATCAATTAAACTGCCAATATAATTAAAATCATAACTATTTAAAAATTCTAAATCAACAATGGTACCTTTACTTATTACTTCGGTTACTTCTCTTTTAACCATTCCTTTAGTATTTTTAGGATTTTCAACTTGATCACAAATAGCAACTTTAAATCCTTTTGATACTAATTTTTCAACATAATTTCTAACAGCATGATGAGGAACACCAGCCATTGGTATTCTTTCTTTTAAACCACCATTTTTACCTGTTAAAGTCAAGTCTAATTCTTTTACCACTTTTAAAGCATCTTCAAAAAATAATTCATAAAAATCTCCAACTCGATAAAACAAAAATTCATCTTGATAATTATTTTTAATATCAACATATTGTTTCATCATTGGACTTAATTCATTATAATTTATATCACTTATTTTCATGTTATTTTCCCCGCTTATATTTATTTTATCAAAATCATAAAAATAAGTCTATAAAGTAAAATTTATTAATTAAAAAAGAT
>JAQVVC010000037.1 GCA_028699175.1 Bacilli bacterium
CTTTATATTTAACTAAATTGATTATTTTTCCAAGTATTCTTTACAAACTAGCATAAGTTGATTTATTTTACTTTCTAGTTCATTAAAATTTTCTACAATATAATTAACATTATTATTTTTACTTTCTACCTCATGCTTAAATGGTAAATTAGATAAATCAAAGAATCCAATATATTTTAAATCACTTTTTAAAGCATGAACTTCGATGCTATAACTTTTCATATCTTGATTTTCTTTATATTTTGCTAATCTTTCCATTCTTTCGGGAGTGCTTTCATAAACTATCCTTAGCGTTTCATTATACATTTCTAAATTTCCTAAAGTTTCAATTGCTTTATCTATATCAGCACCATTTTCTTTTAAGTATGCTAAATTATCTGGAATTATTGCTTTACTCTTAGAGGTTACTTCTTCACTAGGAATTATTTCCTCATTAGATGTTTTTAAAAATAAATTTAAAACGCGATCTAATTCATTACGATTGATTGGTTTAGCGATATATTCATCAAATCCTAACTTTAAATATTTTTCACGATCTCCACTTGTGGCATTTGCTGTTAATGCTATTATTGGTTTATTATATTCTTTTTCTTTTAATATTTTTAATAATTCTATTCCATCTGTTACTGGCATTTCAATATCCACTAATAATAAATCATATTCATGGCCATTATTTATTTTATTTAATGTATCTTCAGCGCTGATTGATAAATCTATCTTAAGATTATATTTTTTTAATAATTTTTCAGCTACTTTTAAATTAATATTATTATCATCTATTACCAATATTTTTTTATCATGATAATTTTGATAATTAATATCTAAATTGTTTTCATTAATATTCTTGTTTTTTATTACTTTATGATGATCATTTCTTATTTCTTGATTTAAAAAGACGGTAAATTTTGATCCACTTCCATAAATACTTTGAACGGTTATTTTTCCATTCATTAATTCAACTAATCTTTTAGTAATAGCAAGACCTAGTCCAGTTCCCTCTAAGGTTGTATTTCGATATTCATCTAAACGGCTAAATTTAACAAATAATTTATCAATATTTTCCGGTTTTATTCCCCTACCTGTATCTTCTACTGATATTATTAATTTACTGATTCCTTTTTGATTAATACATGATACATCAAAGTTTACTTGGCCTTGTTCTGTATATTTATAAGCATTTGATAATAAATTCATTAATATTTTTTGAATATTGGTTTTATCTCCATATAATTGATTTGGTAAATCTTGAGGTAAATTCATATTAAAATCTAAACCTTTTTCTTTGGTTCTTACTCTTATTAAGCTACTTATGGTTTCAAATAATTCTCGAGGGTCATAAATCGACTTATTTATCTCAACACTGCCTGATTCGATTTTTGATATATCTAAAATCCCACCCACTGTCTCTAATAATATAAAACTTGATTTAATTACTTGATCAGCATCTTCTTTTGCAGCTTCTAAAGTTTCTTCTTTTTTAATTTCTTCACTAAAAGCAATAATAGCATTTAAAGGGGTTCTTATTTCATGAGACATACTTGTTATAAAATCACTTTTGGCTCTATTGGCTTTTTCAGCTTGCTCTTTATTTAACATTACTTCACTAAGCATTTTTAAATCAGGATTTTCAATGGTGAAGTACATTACATAATTTATAAATGTTATTGAGATTGATATAACGATTAAATATGGATTTGCAATATAAATATTTATTAAAAATAAAGCTAAACCTATATAAACGAACATGGGAATATGTTTTGTACTTAATTTTTTCAAATTAAATAATGTTACAAAAACTGCTGATAAAATAAATAACGTGCCTGTAAAAATTACAGCAAATACGCTAGAGCCTGATACTGACATTTTATCAGCATTAATAATCATTGTATTTACATCTAAAGTCAACATTATGATGATAGCTACAACAGTAATAATAATGGATGAATTATAGATAATTTTCACTTTATTGCTATGTTCATTTTTATCAACCGTGATGAGAAAAGTATATAAAAATAAACATGTATTAAAAATAATTAATTGAATGAAATCAAGCTTATTTAATATTTCAATTGTAAAATCACTTAAATAAAAACCTCTTAATTGTAAAATAGTTACTAAAATACTATCTATTAATGATACTATTAACATTATAGAAAATATTTTATTTTCTAATAAATTTAATCTTTTTTTTGAAAAATAAACTATTAATAACAGAATTGAAAAAAATATTGAACATACTGGTAATAGATATCCTTGCATAACTCACTTCCTTAATAAGTACATGGTTTACTATAATAACTATACAATAAAAAAATAACTTCTTCAAGTATTTGAAAAAATTATTTCTTTGAATATGTTTTTGCTAATATACGAGCGTTTTGTTTTGTTATTTTAACATTATCTAAAGCAGAGAATACTTTTTCTTCCGTAACTATATTTTTATCAACATAAGGATAATTTATTTCTTTTTCTTCAATGTAATATTCAGGTTGACTTTTTAAATAAATTTTGTGGTCTTCCCATTGTTCTTTTAAGGATTTTTCTTTTTCTAATTCTTCACGAGAAATATTACTATAATCGGAATAGTTCTCAATTAATTCTCTTTTTATAGTCGAAAGTTTATCTCGTAAAACTATTTTTGCTTCTTCTTCATTATATTGTAAGATATTAATAGCTTCATCTTGAATCCCATAACATTTATTACCAACTATATGAGTAGCTACTGGCACAATCTTAGCATTAGTAGCTTGTGCTAATTTATAAAAACCACGATATAATTTCATTACTAATTCATTATCAGTTAAATTCCATGCCCCTTCTGGAAAAATTAACCCGTTAGTTCCAAAATTCATTGCTCGCTCCATTTTTGGTATCGATACAGCTCTACTTTCATGGCAATCTCGATCAACAATAACAACTCCAATTATATTTGCCAATGTCCCATCAATAGTTTTAAAGAATTGGTCAAGACTTCCAAATAATGTATAAACGTGATCATCTATTATAATCAATGTATTTAATAAGTCATCTTTAAACCCATGGGTTGGAGTATATATTACAGGTTCATCTTTTGGTGCGGGAATTTTTCTAACAATTGTTAATTTATAGGGATTAAATAAAGGTATAAATCTTTGTAAAATTGGATAGAATTTTTTTCTTTTTTTTACCCCTTTTTCAGTGACTGCTACTTCTAGATCATTAGATTTTAAAAAATCTAAATATTTGGAATTAAAATATTCGATATAACGAGAATTCATATTATATTTCCCTTTCCTTTGAGCAAATATAATAACATTATATAATAATTAAGTCAATAAAAACATCCCAATGCGTTACTTATGCAAATTAAAGTATTAAGTGTCCACTCCCAACTATTTTGTTTATATATTTGTGCTTATATCTTCTATTGATATTCCTTTTTGAAATTCAGCGTCTAATTAACCTATTATTATTCTCGTTACTGCCTCTTTCACCGCTACATCCATAATAATATGGTTAGGATTCCCTTCAATTTTTTGTTTTAAATTATTATAAACTGTAATATTATCAGTCATTTTTTATTCCTCCCTGAACAAACATATTGTAACAATTTTTTTTATTAAATAAAATTAGTATTTAATATTTTTAGGTAAATTATATAAAAAGTTGAATAACATAAACATAAAAAATTTATTATTTAAACATTACAACCAATACTTTTTAAATATTCTAATACTGTTTGTTCTGAACCAGGAATTAATTTCAATTTTCCAAGTTTATTATAGGATAAATATTCCATTTCATATTCTGCTGTATACATATCAGATCCATTTAAATTATCGCTAGCCAAAAACTCTTGGCATAAATCAGCATTTTTAATTACATATTTATTGTCACTTTGTTGATGAAGAATAACTGATTTCGATACAATATATTTAGTACCCGTAAAGATTATTTTATTTTTTTCAAATCTATATCCTTTAACAAGAATTCCACGATCTTTATCTAACTCATATACTTCACTTAATTGATTACCATGAAAATCATATACATAAACTTTTATATTTTTAACATTAGGTTCATAGGTGCCTAATAATATTGTGTTTTTAGTTACATATAATAAGTTATCAATTCGAAATATACCATCATCGGGAGAAATAATCTCTTTATCATTTATATATAAAGAAGCTCCAATAGGTTTTTCTCCAGCAAAAGCTATTTTCATCTTTTCATATCTTATATTAATTTTTTTATTATCGATATATTTTTCTTTAGTACATTTACTTAAATTATCATTATTTTGACAATCAGTAAAATCAACTAATTTTGATATATTTTTATTATCATTAGTTTTATAATCAGAAGAAATATAAAAAATCAAAACTCCAATTAGAGATATTGCAAATAAAATAAAAGTTATTATTAAAATAGCAGTTTTATCATTTTTAATACTCAACTGACTTCACTCTTTCTACAAAAATTATATTATAATTAATCTAATCTTTTATTCTCTTTAAAACTTGATTCTTTCTTCAATATATGAAGCAATTTCATCTATTTTTATAATAATTTGTTTCATTGTATCTCTATCTCTAATAGTAACAGTATTATTATTTATAGTTTCATCATCTATTGTTATACAATAAGGCGTCCCAGCAGCATCACTTCGACGATATCTTTTACCAATTGAACCAGATTCATCATAACTACACATAAAATGTTTAGATAAACTTTCATATAACTCATTAGCTTTCTTACTATGCTGTTTTTTAATTAATGGTAATATTCCTAATTTATAAGGAGCTAAGAAAGGATGTAAGTGTAATACATATCTTATTTCATTTTCTAGTATTTCTTCTTCATAAGCATTATGAAGAAGAGCTAATAAACTTCTATCAACTCCATAAGTGCTTTCAATTATATAGGGAATATATTTTTCATTAGTTTCAGGATCTAAATATTCATGAGAAACTCCACTATATTCTTGATGTCTTTTTAAATCATAATCAGTACGATTATGAGTACCATTTATTTCATCAAATCCCCATGGAAATTCATAAAATATATCACAGGCTGCTTTAGCATAATGAGCAAGTTTATCATGATCATGATACTTTAATTTTGATTCTGGAATTCCTAAATCAATATAAAACTTTTTTGCATATTCCTTATAAAAATTATATAATTTTTCATCATTTCCTTTTTTGCAAAAGGTTTGATATTCCATTTGTTCAAATTCAATGGTTCTAAAAGTAAAGTTACCAGGAGTAATTTCATTTCGAAAAGCTTTACCTATTTGGCCTACCGAAAAAGGTAATTTAGTTCTCATTGTTCTTAAGATATTCAAATAATTAACATATTCTCCTTGGGCATTTTCCGGTCTTAAATAAATAATACTTTTATTATTCTCAGTTACTCCGCGATAGGTTTCAAACATCAAATTAAATTCTCTTATATTAGTAAAATTATTTTTATGACATTTAGGACAAGGTATTTTATAATTATTAATATAATCAATCATTTCTTTTGGTGACATTTTATCAGCAACAATAGTAGGATCAAAATCATCAATTAATTTATCAACTCGATAACGAGTTTTACATTCTTTACAATCAATTAAAGGATCAGAAAATGAATCAACATGTCCAGATGCTTCCCAAACTCGAGGATGCATTAAAATAGAAGGATCAATCTCATAGCTGTTTTTCCTTTCTTGAATAAATCTTTTTCGCCAGGCATCTTTTAAATTATTTTTTAATCTCGATCCTAAAGGTCCATAATCCCATGTATTAGCAAGTCCACCGTAAATTTCACTACCTTGATAAATAAATCCATGTTCTTTACAATAAATAACTAATTTTTCCATTGTTACTTTATTTTTCATAATTGATAACCTCTTTCTTAAATTCAATCATATTTTTTACTATTATAATCCCTTTATAATCTTCTTCTTTTATAAAGTTTGCTTTTACTCCCTTTTCAAGAAACTCTATTAAATAATTATAATACGAATTATAATTAAATAATATTATTTTTTTATTTGTATCGCGTATTTCTTCTAATATACCAAAAAGTTCTGATAATGTTCCTATCCCTCCAGGTAAAATTACATAAATGTCACTTTCTTCATAAATCTTTTTTAAACGATCAAAATTACTATCACACAAGGTATAATTTATATTAATATCTTTTATTTCATTTAAATACTTTTTATGAATAAATAAGCTGATAGTGCTCTTTTTATAAAAGATATCACTAACTATTTTAGCCATCCCTAAATCAGTACTACCACATATTAAATTATAATTTAAATCGGTTAAAAATGTTCCAACTTCTTTAGCTAAATTATAATATTTAGGATTTATTTTAATACTAGATGACAAACCAATAAAAACTTTCATATTTAGCCTCCTTTAAATAAAAAAACACTATATCTTAATAGGAGTGGTATATTACCACGGTTTCTCCCTACTTCAACAGTATCTTTCATTGTTATATAGTTCTTTCTTTTCCAAGGATTTCATCGCTTTGTTTACACACATAGCATAACATTTATTTTGAATTTGTAAACACATAAAATTATTTAGAAGATTCAAAATTATAACCACAAGATACACAAAATTTATTTAATACATCATTAGGACTTCCACATTGAGAACAAAACTTTTGAGTTTTATTATTTTGATATTTAGTATTTTCACTTATTAATAATTCTTCTACTGGTTCTTGCTTAACAATTGTATCTTCTTCAATTGTTAACACTTCTTCTTTATTTTTAGGAAGCTTCATTTCAAATGCATTAGGAATTGATAAGTCTGATTTTACTTCTTCTTTAGGTATATCTATTATTCTTTCAGTTTTAACTTTTGGCATTTCAAGTTGTTGTTCTAAAGAAGGCATTTCTTTTAAAGATGATTCTTCGTTTAAATTCGTAAAATTAGGAATAGTATTAATAGGATCTGCTGCTAGTAAGTCAACTTGACCTTCTGAAGCTGGATCTTTTGCCATTAAGTCAGGTTTTAACTTATTTTCTTCTCCTGTTTTATTATAAGCCGAAGAATCAAAACCTAAAATAATTAAAAATATTGGGGTAAAGGCTATTAAACCTAGACTAAATAAAGTACCTTTATTAAATTTAGAACCTAATAGAAATAAAACATAAAGATATACAATACTATTTATACACGGAATTAAAGACAATATTGGTGGTACTCCAACTATTTTAAATAATACCCATATATTATAAATTGGGATTATTGCTAGCCAAACTGGTTTATCACATTTTTTAAAAACCTTCATTAAACCAATTATAAATATAATCATAAGTAAGATAAAGATCCACATTAAACCACTATAAATACCTGTTATTTCTAGTTCAATATTAAAAT
>JAQVVC010000038.1 GCA_028699175.1 Bacilli bacterium
CCATCTTCTGTTTTAGCTTCAATGATAAAATATAAACCATTTTCTAGAAATTTAATCTTTTCTTTAGTAAAATAAGTAGTATTATGATAAGGTTCCGTTATATTATAAGCACTTATTTCACTCAAAAGGACTTTTAAAGAAAAGCCTATTTCATCTTCTCCACTTTTAATTGCTAAAGGTAATAAGGTACTATCTTTATCAATATAGTATCCGATTTTATATTCAGTAACGACATAATCTTTTTCATTTATGTACTCAATATCGGATCCTTCTAATAATTTGACATCATAATTTAAACTTATTACGCCATTAAAGATCGTAACATAATCACTTTTACCACTAAACATATATGTCTTACTAGATTTCATTAAATGATTACAAAAAATAAGTAATACAATAACAATAATAATTAAGGCAAAAATAATAGCTTTATATGATTTTAGAAAATTAATTACTTTCTTTTTTAATTTATTCTTCTTTTTCTTTTTCATTTACTACACTCCTATTATCTAATGATATTTGTAAAATATCTTCAGGTTTAATAATTGTCCCTGGTTTAATAGATACATCTATTACTTTTCCGTATCCATTTATATTATATGATAATTTCATAATATTTACTAGTGATAATATTTCACTACTATTCCATCCAATTACATTGGGCATTATATATTCATTTCCATTGGTTAATAGAAATACTTTACTTTTAGTGATAACTGATGTTTCTTTTAAAGGATATTGATTAATTATCGTATCTCCGTTGCCAATGATAATTGGTGATAAGTTTTTTTGTTTTAGGTTTTCAATAATTTGATCTTTATTTTTATTAATATAATTTTCTATTTTAATTATTTTTGATTTGTCAGTGTCAGTCTGTCGGTCTTCAATGTTTTTATATTTTGCTATTGATTCTACTACAGATTTAACAACATTAGATAAATCAATTGTCGTTCCGCCAAAATTCTTTACTGAAACATAAATAATATATTGAGGATCATTTTTTGGAAATACTCCCGCAAAAGATTTGATGCTTCGATAATTACCATTTGTATATTTACCATTAGCATCAATATATTGAGCCGTTCCAGTCTTTCCAATTAAAGTTAAAGCATCGGTTTTATATTTTCGACCTGTAGCAATTGGATCTGTTCCATTAACAGTTAAATCCATTAAATCAATTATTTTTGTTATTGTTTCTTTACTTGCTACTTTATTTAATTCGGTTTTTTTACCTTCATAAATTATATTATTGCTTTGAGAGTCAATAATTTTAGATATTATATAAGGTTTTAATGTTATACCATTATTAGTTAAAGAAGTAAGAGCTTGAATTTGTTGAATAGGAGTTGTTGTTATTCCTTGACCAAAAGCTGAACTTGCTAGTTCTGACTCGGCTACCATTTCTACTTTACCAGTATATTCATTTGGTAATTCAATTCCGGTTGGTTTAGAAAAACCTAAATTTTCATAAAAATCCGTTAATTTGTCACGACCCAATTTTTGCGCAAGTCTTACTGCCGCTGTATTTGATGAATAAGTAAATCCCTTATCGAAGGGGATTTTTCCCCATCCATAATTATTCCAATCCTTAATAATGTAATCATCTACTGATATAATTCCTGATTGATATGTTTCATCACCATTGTATAATCCGTTTTCTATGGCGGCCATAAATGAAAATATTTTCATTGTTGACCCTGGTTCATAAGCATATGACGTTAAAGGATTATTATAATTAGTTATTTTTAAGGTATTAGGATTAAAACTTGGAAATGATGCAGAACCTACAATGGCGCCAGTTTTACCATCTGCTATTGTTATGGTTCCCCAATCAAGAAGTTTAGCTTCAAATTCCATCATCGCATTTTCTAAATACATTTGAATATTTGAATCAATAGTTAAATAAATATCATGACCATTTGTTGCTGGTAATAATGTTTCGGGAGTATTAGCTATTTGATAACCATAAGCATCTTTTTGATATAATAAACTACCATCTACACCTTTTAACTCTTCATTATATTTTAATTCAATTCCCATTTCACCAGTTATTTCTTCTTGATTATTTTTGCGAGCATAACCGACAATATAGGAAGCAAAATCTCCATAGGGATAATCTCTTTTAGTTGTTTGAATAAAATCGATTCCTGGTAAATCTAATTTTTCAATTTGTTGTTTTTTAAGTTCGGTAATTCCTCTTCCTCCAGGACCTAATTCAACTTGATAAGCATCATAATCTAATAATTCTAAAATATACTCAGGAGTCATATTGATTAATTTGCTTAATTCATTAGCAGTATGATTTTTATCAATTACATGCTGAGGTTTACTAATATCAGTAGTTCTTTTATCAGATAAATATGCTATTACCGTATAAGCTCTTACATCTTGTGCTAATACCTCTCCAACTGAATCATAGATATTTCCTCTATTAGCTCTAATTATTTTTTTAGCTGATTTATTATTTTCGGCTAATTCTTTTAAATTAATTCCATCAACGGTTGGACTTAAAGCAATATATAATATTTTACCGCAAATTATGACAAATAAAAGAATAATTGCGATTAAAAAATATTCATATAATTTTACACAATTATTCTTTGATTTCATTTTATCACCATCTATTTAATTATTAATATATTTTCATTATTATAACTTAATCCATATTCTTTTGCTACATCTTGAATATTAGATAAACTAGCTAGTTCGTTTATCTTCATAGTTATACTTTCATTAATAGTCTCTTGCTTATCGACCTTTTCTTGTATTTTTTCGACTTCAATATTGGTTTTTGAAAGAACACTTTTGGAAAATACAATAATAATAGGAGTAGCTAACGCTAATATTACGATAATCATTATCATAACACGATCCATTAATTTAAATTTTGTTTTTTTAACTCTGCCCATTTTTAAAGCCTTTCTACTATTCTTAATTTAGCACTTTTACTTCTTGAATTTGCTTTTAATTCTTCCTCACTAGGAAGGATAGGTTTTTTATTTATTAGTTTAATTAAAGGTTGATATTCTTTAGGTATGATAGGTAATCCTTTAACTAAACTATTAATATCACTTTCTTTTTTAAAGATATGTTTTACGATTCGATCTTCTAAAGAATGAAAAGTAATAATACATATTCTTCCTTGGGGATTTAATATATCTATAGCATCTTTTAAGGTGTTTTTTAATATATTAAGTTCATTATTTACTTCAATTCTTATAGCTTGAAATATTTGTCTTTCGGGATGATTTTTTATAAAATATTTTAAAGGTACTGAATATTTAATAATATCAACTAATTCTGTCGTTCTCGTAATTTCTTTACTTTGTCTTTCTTTGACAATATTTTTAGCAATACTTTTAGAATATCTTTCTTCTCCATAACTAAAAAAGATATTAATTAATTCTTCTAGTTTATAATTATTAATGACTTCTTGAGCACTTAACTTATTATTTTTATCCATTCTCATATCTAAAGGAGCATCATGCATAAAAGTAAATCCTCTACTTATTTCATCAATTTGGGGACTAGAAAGCCCTAAATCAAATATAATACCATCTACTTTAGTAATCTTTTCTGCTAGTAATTTAGCTTTTAAATCACTAAAATTGGCATATATTATTTTAAAGTTATTATTAACTTTAGATAATCTTTTTTGACCAAAACTAATAGCATCTTCATCTTGGTCAAAGGCGAATAGGAAACCCCTTCTTAATCGCTTCAATATTTCTTCACTATGTCCACCATAGCCTAAAGTAGCATCGACATAAATGCCATCAGGATTAATATTTAATCCTTCTATTACTTCATCTTTAAGAACACTATAATGTTTCATAATCACCAGATGTAAATAGGTTCTCTGCTATGTCTGCTAAGTTGTCTTCATTATTAGATAGAAAATCTTCCCATATTGAACTTGACCATATTTCAAGTCGGTCATTTGCGCCGATTACAACACATTCTTTAGTTAAATCGGCGTAACTAACCAGTGGGGAGGTAATGTTTATTCGACCTTGACGATCGAATTCACATTCAGTAGCGCCTGATAAGAAAAATCTAGTAAAATTACGAGCATCTTTATTTGTAAATGGCAAAGTTTTTAATCTTTTGACTATTTTATCCCATTCAGGTAATGAATAGATAAATAAACATTTATCAAGACCACGAGTAATGATTAATTTTTCACCTAGTTCAGTTCGAAACTTACTAGGAATTATTAACCTTCCTTTATCATCAATATTATGATGAAACTCTCCCATTAGCATAAAAACACCCCACTTTCTTCCACATCATGCCACTGTCTACCACAATAATACAATAGCAGCCTAAAATAATCAATACTTTTTCCAGTTTATAAAAAAAATTTTTTATATTTACATATTTTATGTCAATTAAAAAAGACAAAATTCAATTGTCTTTTTTATAAATGTAATTTAATCGCAGAAAATAATTTTTTCATTTTTATATTCAAGGCAAAGTTTACTATCCATTACTTCTTTTGATACCGGATTAATAACTTCTTCTATATATTTTTTATCATATAAGTCTTGCAGTTTTATATTATTAACACACTCTTTTTTTAAATAACATTCTTTGGCAGCTTCTTTTATTTTATTATTGATTACTAACATTAATTTTTCTTCATGGATTTTTTCAGCTTTATAAGCAGATACAAATAAAATAATTGTTCCTAAAGCAATAATAAAATAAATTAAATAATTAAGTTTGGTCTTTTCCATAATATAACTCCTTAAAATTATCTCGATACTCTAATAATTTATCTTCTTTAATAGCATTTCTTATTTCTTTAGTAATATTAATTAAGAAATTTAAATTATGAATCGATAAAAGACGAGAACCAAAAGTTTCATTAGCAACAATTAAATGTCTGATATAACTTTTAGTATAATTTTGACATGCATAACAATTACACTGATCTAATGGAGTAAAGTCTTCTTTATATTTAGCATTTAGAATATTTATTTTACCTCTTTTGGTATAAGCATGACCATGTCTTGCTAGCCTTGTAGGTATAACACAATCAAAGACATCAACACCCCTTATTACGCCTTCAATTATATCAATAGGATCTCCAACTCCCATTAAATAACGGAGTTTATCTTTAGGTAAATAAGGAATTGAATATTCAATAGCTTTATACATGTTTTCTTTAGATTCATTATCATTAGCAACTCCGCCAATAGCATAGCCATCAAAATTCATTTTAACAGTTTCAATCGCAGAATATTTTCTTAAATCTTCAAAATAGCCACCTTGAATTATCCCAAATAAACTTTGGTTAGGATTTTGATGCGCTTTTTGACATCTTTCAGCCCATCTTAATGTTCTTTCAATACTTTCTTTCATATAGTTATAATCTGCTGAAGCTGGTGGGCATTCATCAAAACACATGGCAATATCACTATCTAATTTATTTTGGATTTCAATTGCTTTTTCAGGAGTTAAAAATAATTTATCCCCATTAATATGGCTTTTAAATGTTACACCTTCTTCAGTAATGTCTTTAGGATTAGCAAGACTAAATACTTGAAATCCACCACTATCGGTAAGAATTGGCCCATCATAATTCATAAA
The DNA here is from genome assembly GCA_028699175.1 of Bacilli bacterium. Classification (GTDB taxonomy): domain Bacteria; phylum Bacillota_I; class Bacilli_A; order RF39; family UBA660; genus DUUS01. The sequence continues at coordinate 5,596 of JAQVVC010000038.1, forward strand.
TTTATGTAAGCCTCCAGCTTTAGCAATTATATCTTCACCTGGTCTTAACCATAAGTGATAAGTATTAGCTAATATTATTCCCGCATCTAAAGCTTTTATTTCTTCAGGTGATAACGTTTTTACAGAGGCTTGCGTTCCAACTGGCATAAACATCGGGGTTTCAAAAGTACCATAATTAGTCTCTATAGTACCTAATCTTCCTTTTGTATTTTTATCTTTTTTTATTAAAGTATATTTTACTTTCATGTGATCATCCTTTTTGCTTTAAATTTTTATTTGTTTAAAGGAATAATATATTTAACTTCATTATTATTAGTTGATATATGAACGCCCTTGACTTCTAATACTATTTTTTTTATTATATAGTCATCATTAGAGCATGAAATATACATATGCTCAAGACCTATTTTTTTAGCCTCATCTATTAATTGATAAAGAAGGTCTTTTCCATATCCATTACCACGATAACTTTTTTCAATCAATAAATATCCGTCTAAACTATTAAGATTAATCTTACCTAGACCGATTATATTTAAATCTTTTTTTACTAAAATAACAATATTAGATCTTTCTAAATTTAATATTTCTTTTATTTCATCTAGAGGTTTTAAATATTCTATCATTTTGCTTTCGCTCCTTTATCATTTCTTAGAACATAAGCAAAATTATTATTAATAAAAGTTTTAAAACTTTCGTATCTTTCCGAATACATTTTAATTAAATCAAAATATTTTGGATCTTGAGTATTTATAAGAACATCATTTAAATAATCAATTAATTCATCAGTATCTAATATATATTGTTTATTATTTAATTCTAATATTACTTTACCTGTGTGTTCATAATTATCATTTAATTCTAATTTTAAATTAAATCCAAGTTCAGGATGAGAACTTAATAAATAATTAGCATAAGTTTTAATTAAATTGACTTTTTTTAATCTAACGGGAATTTTATATTTTGTTTTTAATTCCATATATTCTTTTGAATCTTTATCTAAACCGTTACTTTCTTTTAAAAAATGGATTCTTAAGATCATATATCGATGTAAACCATTACTTGATATTAAGTATTTATTTCCCGGTAACTCTTCAATACATATTGGTTGCTCTTTAAAACTAGGCCCTAGTTTATTCATTATTTCATCAGAAGAATAATTTAACAATTCAATACTTCTTTGCTGATATCTAGATCCATTACTTTTAAAAAAATCATTTATAGCATAGAAGATATTTTTATTTTGATTTTCAAAAAAATTATAACCAATAATATCAGCAACACTTACTTCTTCATCTTTTTCGCTATCGTGAATACCATAATCAGCTATTATTTTATTTAATTCTTTTGTACTAGATATACGACTATTATCATTTAATGCAAGTTCTTTGAAATCAATATCATGCATTTCAAAAAAATTTAAGACATCTCGATTTATTACCATTTTCCACCTCTATTTAATTTTATATTCTAATATTATTATATCATATAGTTATTATTTTATAAACATTGCATCACCAAACGAAAAAAAACGGTATTTATTTTTTATTGCTATATTATAAGCATTTAAGATATCTTCTTTAGTTGCTAAAGCACTTACTA
>JAQVVC010000039.1 GCA_028699175.1 Bacilli bacterium
AATATTAAAAAAAGTAAAAAAAAGGGTTGACTTTTATCTCGTAATAGCATATACTTTAATTAGTTAAGCAATTATTAATTTAATTACTTGACTACTGAGAGAAATATGATTAATTTTATATTTCTCTCATTTTTTTATTGAAGGAGTATTAAATGGCTAGATTATTAAATAAATATCAATTAATTGAAAGAAGTATTTTAACTAAATATCGTAAAAGTATTTATTCTAAAGTAATTAAAGCAATTGAAGATTATGAATTAATTAGTAAAAATGATAAAATTATGGTATGCATTTCAGGAGGAAAAGATTCTTTTTTATTGGCCAAATGTTTAGAAGAAATATCTAAACATGGAGAAATTAAGTTTGATTTAAAATATATTGTTATGAATCCAGGATACAAAGAATTTAATCTTAATAAAATATTAGCAAATGCTAAAATATTAAATCTAGATATTGAAATATTTAATACTGATATTTTTGAAGTTATAAATAATACAAGTAAAAAAGGTTATTGTTATTTGTGTGCTCGAATGAGAAGAGGACACTTATATAATAAAGCTAAAGAGTTAGGATGTAATAAAATAGCTTTAGGACATCATTTTAATGATGTAATTGAAACGACTTTATTATCTATTTTTTATGCTGGAGAAGTAAAAACAATGTTACCTAAACTTCATAGTGATAATTATCAAGGAATTGATTTAATTCGGCCTTTATATTTGGTTAAAGAAGAAGATATTATATCATGGTCTAATTATAATAATTTAGATTTTATAAATTGTGCCTGTTCTTTTACTGAAAATTTAAAATTTAATAGCAAAAGAGAAGAAATAAAAAATCTAATTAAAAATTTAAAAATATTGAATCATGATATTGAAAATAATGTTTTTAAAGCACTAGAGAATGTAAACTTAAATTGTATTATCGGGGGACATAAAAATGGCAGAAAAATTTCTTTTTTAGATGATTTTAATAAAAAGTAAATAAGGAAATATTGCATTTATTGATATATTTAGTTATACTAATTTAAGTAAAGGAAGATATGTATATGACAGTAGTAAAAATAAATGCTTTATGGTGTCCTGGATGTTTAATAATGAATAAAATTTGGCAAAAAATAAATACTGATTTTCCTAATTTGGATATTACTAATTTAGATTATGATTTTGATAATGATGAAGTTAAAAAATATAATATAGGTAATAAACTTCCGGTTGCTATTTTTTTCAATGATCAAAATATAGAAATTCATAGAATAGTAGGAGAAACATCATATGAAAAATTATATTCATTTATAGAAGGTAATAATATATGAAAAGTCTTAGATTGTTATTAATATCATTTTTTTTATTACTTCCGATTAATGTTAATGCTATAAGTCAAGACTATGAAGATATTATTCATCATATTACTGAAGAAAAAGTTGAAGATAATAAAATTAATATTTATGCTTTTGTTGGTGAAGGATGTCCTCATTGTCACAAAGAACAAGAATTTTTAAAAGATATTGAAAAAAAATATGCTGAAAAAGTTAATATTTTTATTTATGAAACTTGGTATGATAAAAACAATTTAAAAATTTTTGAGAAAGTAAAAAAAGAACTTAATGTTTCATCAACTGGAGTACCTTTCACAGTTATAGGTGATAAACATTATGTTGGTTTTTCTGGTAGTATAAAATCATTAATAAATAATGATATAAATGATTATGTTCAAATCAAAAAAGAAAAAAATAATATGCATCTTCCCATATTAGGCGATGTGGATAAAAAGAGTGTATCTATTCCAATTGTTGCAATTGTTTTAGGATTTGTTGATGGATTTAATCCTTGTGCTATGTGGGTTTTATTATTTTTAATTGGCATGTTATTTAACATGCAAAACCGTAAAAAAATGTGGATTTTAGGAATGACTTTCTTGTTTATTTCGGGACTTGTTTATTTTATTTCTTTATTAGGAATAAGTATTGTATTAAGTTTCACAACAGTTTTATTAAAGCATTTAATAGCTTTAGTAGTAATATTTTTAGGAGGATTTAATTTATATAAATATTTTAAAACTAAACAAAATACTGGTTGTGAAATTATTGACGATAAAAAAAGAAATAAAATATTTACTAGAATCAAAAATATTATTAATAATAAATCCTTTTTTCTAGCAATTATAGGAATGATAATGCTTGCTATATCTGTTAATTTAATTGAACTAGCATGTACTTTTGGTTTTCCGATGATTTTTGCTGAGATACTAGCCCTAAATAATATTGAGGGTTTTGCTAGGATAGGGTATTTATTATTGTATATTATAATATATATGCTTGATGATATAGTTGTTTTTGTAATTGCTATGATAACATTAAATTTAACAGGTATATCTACTAAGTATTCAAAATATTCATATTTAATAGGTGGAGTCATAATGATTATTATGGGGATATTATTATTAATTCCATAATGTTGATATTTAAGATAGGAGAGATTTTATGATTTATTTAGATTATGCTGCTAATAGCCCAGTAGATAAAAAAGTTTTAGATGTTTTTTATAGATATTCACTTGAGTATAATGCTAATCCTAATTCTTCACATGATTTAGGAAAAAAAAGCAAAAAGCGAATTGATTTATTAACCAAAAAAATTGCTGCATCTTTTAATGTTTTACCTGAAGAATTAATTTATACAAGTGGTTCTAGCGAGTCAAATAATTTAGTTATTAAAGGAATATGTTCAAAATATAAAAATAAAGGAAAACATATCATTATTTCTCCTTTAGAACATCCCTCTATTATAGCGCCTGTTAATATTATGCAAGAAAACGGCTTTGAAGTAGATATTGTTCCTTTAGATACAGATGGTAAGATTGATCTTAATAGTTTTAAATCATTAATTAAAAAAGACACTATATTAGTAAGTATATGTGCTGTAGATAGTGAAATTGGATTAATAGAGCCGATAAATAAAATAGCTGAAATATTGAAAGATTATCCTAATTGTTATTTTCATATTGATGCATCACAAGCTTTTGGAAGAATAAAATTAGATTTTAATAATATTGATTTAATTTCGCTTGCTCCTCATAAATTTTATGGTTTAAATGGTTTTGGACTTCTTATTAAAAAGAAGCAAGTAGAGTTAAATCCTATAATTAATGGGGGAAAAAGTACTACTATTTATAGAAGTGGTACGCCAGTAATTGCTCAAATAGCAGCTTTAGAAAAAGCAATTTACTTAACTAATAAAAACTATCAAAAGCGATTAAATCATGTTACAAAATTAAATTTATCTTTAAGAGAATTTTTTGAAGATTATAAAAATGTTATTATTAATAGTCCGGTAAATTCAGTTCCTCATATCTTGAATTTTAGTATTATTAATATTGATGCTGTTAATCTTTTAAAAAAATTAAATAAAAATGGGGTTTATTTATCTACTAAATCAGCATGTTGTTCAGATAATGATGCTCCATCTAATGCTGTCTTTTCTTTAACTAAAGATAATGCTAGAGCAGCAAACTCAGTTAGAATTAGTTTATCTCATTTAACTACTGAAAAAGAAATAAATGAATTTAAAAAAATATTTGATAAGTGTTATAGAGAAGTTATATAATGAAAAAAACCCAGAAAGGGCTTTTTTTTATGATGTGATACTTTCAAGAGCTAATATTATCATTTTATCTAAATTATTTTGACGTTCTTCACTAGTTAAATCTCTATTTTCTTCAAATTTACTGTCACTAATTGTTACTAAACAAGTAGCTTTTTTATTTAATAGATCTGCGATATGAAATAGTCCAAAAGCTTCCATTTCACTGGCAAGGGGTTTAATATTTTCAGGAATATTATCTTTTAAATGATTAATATTATGATATACGTCAAATACTTCAGATGTATAAATTGTTCCATAATGGACGGGAATATTTAATTCTTTACTTTTATTAAAAATTTTTTCATTTAAAGAATTAGAGCTTTTTATTAATTTTTCGTCACTTTTTTTTATGGCATAAGCAAAATTAGAATATGAATAAGCATCTTTACCTAGAACTATATCAGTTATTTTTGCTTCTTTGTTGAACGCTCCAGCTGAGCCAATTCTAATGATTTTATTGACATTATAAAATTCATATAATTCATAAGCATATATTCCTACTGAAGGAATGCCCATGCCACTACCTATGACTGTTATTCTTTTTCCTTTATAAGTGCCTGTATATCCTAACATATTTCTTACTTCGTTAATTAATTTAGCATTCTCTAAATATTTTTCTGCAATATATTTTGCTCGTAAAGGATCTCCTGGTAGTAAGACTATATCAGCAATATCTTCTTTTTTTGTTACGATATGAATTGGATTCATGTTTGATCATCTCCTATATTAATTATAACAAATGTTATGATATAATTAAATTATAAAACAAAAATATTTACATATACTAGTAAGTGAGGTGTACTACTATGGTATATAAAGAATATAAAATGGGACCATATAACTTACATACGATAAAAACAAATAAATTTAAACTTTGTCATATGGAAATTATATTTAGAAATAATGTTGTTAAAGAAGAAATAAGTAAAAGAAATATTTTATTTGATTATTTAACTGATTCGAGTAAAAGATATCCTACTGTAAGAGAAACATTTTTAAAATTAGAAGATTTATATAATGCTAGTATATATAGTGTAACTAGTAAAGTTAGTAATATAATTTTAACTAATGTCTGTATGGATTTTATTAATCCTAAATATACTGATAAAGAAACTTTAGAAGAATCTTTAAAATTACCTTTTGAAATGTTATTAAATCCTTTAGCTATTAATGAAGAGTTTAATCAAGAACATTTAGAAATAGTAAAAAATAGAAATATCGCTAATATAAAAACTTTAAAGGAAAATCCTAAAAAATATGCGATAACTGAAGCTTTGAAAACTTTAGGTGATAATTCAAAATCGAGTTTTACTAACATTGGATCTTTAGAACAAATAGAAAGTGTTACTCCGGTTTCTTTATATAAATATTATAAACAAGTATTAAAACATGATTATATTGATATTTACATTATTGGTGATTTAAATATGGACGAAGTAGAAAGAATAATAGCTAAATATGCTAAATTCAAATATATTAAAAATCATGATTTAAAAATGTATACTAGTAATCCTAAAAGAAAGCCACTAATAAAATCAGAAAAATATATCTATATTCAAACTAATATAGTTATGATTTTAAATTTAAATAATTTAACTAGTTATGAACAAAAGTATGTTGCTAATATGTACAATATAATTTTAGGTGGGGGAGCTCTTGAAACTAAATTATACAAAAAATTACGAGAAGAAAATTCCTTATGTTATAATGTTAACTCAATGTATCAAAAATATGATGGTTTAATAATAATATCAACAGCTGTTGATATTAACGCCAAAGATAAAGCTATTAATTTAATTAAACAAGCAATAAAAGATATGAATAATAATATATCTGATGAAGAATTAGATCGATCTAAAGAATTAATTATTTCATCTTTAGGTATGTCAATGGACAATATTGGAAAAATTGTTGATAATTATTTCTTTAAAAATGTTAGTGATTTAGATGATTATGAAACGAGGATAAAAGAATTTAAAAAAGTAACCAAAGAAGAAATATATAATCTATCTAAAAAGATAAGCATCAGTACAATATATTCTCTAATAGGTGGTGAATCTAATTGAAAAAAATTAATATTAAAAATACTGATGAATTTGTATACTTAGAAAAATTAGATAATGGTCTAGATATTATCATGATACCTAATCCTAAAGTTAAAAATTTTTATTGTACTTTAAATGTTAAATTTGGTTCAATTTATACTAATTTTAAATATCTAGGTAAAAATTTTAATTTCCCTAAAGGAGTCGCCCATTTTTTAGAACATTTAATGTTTAATATGCCAGATGGTACTAATGCCTTTGAATATTATTCTAAGTTAGGATCAAATATTAATGCTTTTACTACTTATGAATATACATCATATGAAGTATTTGCAAATAATAAATTTAAAGAAAATTTATCATATTTACTTAAATATGTTTATACTCCATACTTTACTAAAGAAATGATAAATAATGAAAAAGGTATAATAACTGAAGAAATTAATATGATAAGTGATAATCCAATTTCAGAAATTGTATATGGATTATATCGCAATATATTTATTAATGATGAAAGACAATATTTAATTGCTGGGACTATATCAGATATTAAAAATATAACCCTAGAAGATATTACCACTGCTTATGATGCTTTTTATCATCCTGAAAATATGTTTTTAGTTATTACCGGAAATTTTAATCCTACTGAAGCAGTTGCAATAGCTAGTGAAACTATGAAAAAGATTGATTTTATTGAATATTGTAAACCCATCATAAAAAAGAAAAAAGAACCGACTAAAGTAAAAAATGAATTAGAAGAAAAAGATATACCAGTTGATAAATATAAAGTTATATTAGGTTTAAAAATTCCTAAAAACAAATTTAAAAATATCAATATTTCTGAATTAGAAATTAAAATATATTTAAATTTGATAATTAGAATAAATTTTGGGGGGACATCTTTATTAAAAGAAGAACTTCTTAAAAGTAAAATAATAACAGATTCTATAAGTACAAATTTAACTGTTACAGAAGATTATTTTATCATAGCGTTTTTAACAACAACTGATTATCCTGATTATTTTTTGAAAAGAATTAAAGAAAAATTAAATAATTTAACCATCAATGAAGATGATATAAATCGTAAAGTAAAAAGTTCAATTAGTAATTTAATTCTTAGTTTTGATGAAATAGAAGCAGTAAATAATGATGTCCAAGATGATATGATATATCAAGGTAAATATATCGATAATATTTATGATTATTATCGTAATATAAATATAAGCACGGCAAATCAAGTATTAAAAAAAATTACTTTAAGTAATTTTACGGTAAATATTCTAAAACCTAAAAGTGATAAATA
>JAQVVC010000040.1 GCA_028699175.1 Bacilli bacterium
AGAAATGATTAATTTTATTTCTTGGCTACTGAGAGGAATATAATTAATTTTATATTCTTCTCATTTTTTTTAAGGAGAATTATGAAGGTATGTGTCTTAACATTAGGTTGTAAAGTAAATTTATATGAAAGTGAAGTTATAAAAGAACAATTTATAAGTAACAATTTCCAGATAGTAGATTTAAATAATAACCCTAATATAATAATAATTAATACTTGTTCAGTAACAAATCAAAGTGATTCTAAAAGTCGAAAAATGATTAGAAGAGCTAAAAAAATTAATCCCGATAGCATTATAGTTGTTTGTGGATGTTTTGCTGAAAATCATAAAGAAAATATTCTATCTTTAGGAGTAGATATTTTGATCGGAAATAAAGATAAATCTAGAATAATAAATCTAATAAATGATTATTATGAAACAAAAACACCAATTGTTAAATTTTATGATTTAAATAATTCATTATTTGAAGATATGGTTATTAATAATTTCGAAAATAGAACAAGAGGATTTGTTAAAATTCAAGATGGCTGTAATAATTATTGCTCCTATTGTATTATTCCTTATGTGAGAGGAAGCATCCGCAATAAAGATATTAATGTAGCTTACGAAGAAATAAAAGAATTAGTTAATAAAGGCTATAAAGAAATAGTATTAACTGGTATTCATACCGGAAGTTATGGAGCTGGTACTAATTATAATTTAACAACTTTAATAAAAAAAATTAGTTCTTTAAAAGAATTAAAAAGGATAAGAATAAGTAGCATAGAAATAACTGAAATAGATGATGATTTTTTAAAGGAATTAAAAATAAATAAAAAAATATGTGATCACTTACATATCCCTCTTCAAAGTGGGGAAGATTCAGTTCTTAAAATGATGAATCGAAAGTATAATATTCAAGAATATAAAGAACTAATTAATAAAATAAGAAAAATAAGACCTAATATTAATATTACTACTGATGTTATTGTTGGGTTTCCGACTGAAACAAAAGAAAACTTTAGAGAGACTATTAAAAATATAAAGGAAATAAAATTTGGTAAAATTCATGTTTTTCCTTATTCGAAACGAAATGGTACCGCAGCTGCTAGAATGAAAGATATTGTATCAAGTATTGAAAAGAAAAATAGATCAAAAGAATTAATAAATTTATCTTTAGAACTTGAGCATGATTATTATCTGAAATTTATAGATCAAAAGATAGAGGTATTGATTGAAGAGGTAAATGATAATTATAGTATGGGTCATACTAGTAACTATATTAAAGTAGTTATCAACAAAAAATTAAAACCAAACCAAGAATATATTGGGAAATTTACTTTACTTGACAAAAATAATGTCAAAATATTATAAAGAAATTGTTAATATAAAAATAATAATATATAATAATTATAGGTGGATAGCAATATGAAAATGATAGAAGAATTTAGTGTAAGTGGTAAATACGGAAATGATCCTATCAAAGGGAAAGTAACTACTTACACAAATAATCTTAAAAAAGCAACTAAAAAGGGTGTTAAAACTTCAATTATTTCTTCATGGAAAAATATAAAAGGAAGAAATAATACTACTATTTATAATAAAGAATTATTAAAAAAAATTGGAGCAGCTTTAATAATTGGAACGGTAACAATGACATCTTTAACAGGATGTCAAATAAGTCCTAGTTCTAAAACTGAAATAGTAGCTCAAGAAACAATTAGAGTTGAATATACAGTCAAACCAGGTGATAGTTTGTGGAGGATAGCAACACTTTATTCAAATGATGCACAAAATGAAATTTATCGCATATCGGAATTAAACAATATGAAAGATGAAGATATTTTAATTGATGGCCAAATAATAAAAATAGATGTTCCTATTACTTCAACATACTTTGCTGATGAAATTAAAAATATAAAGCAAAATAGTGAAGTAATTGAGTGGGATGCTAAAGAATATTATATTTATAAAGCATTTGATGTACCAGAAAGTGAAATTCATCCTGATAATAAAAATTATTGGGTAGTAAAAGATGAAGTGTTTGATATGTTAGCTCAAGCAAAAATTGCTCGAGAAGGTTTAGCTGAATTAGAAATTTATAATTATCAAGATCAAATAGCTGAAAAAAAAGTCAGTATTAATAATAGTTATAATGAAGCGGTAAGAATTACTGAAAATATCACTGGCAAAGTTTTTGATTTAAAAAACGCATTAGAAGGATATAATAATTATCTTAAATTAGATGAAACTAATACTAAAAGTAAATAAATGATGATGATGTCATCTTTTTATTTTCGTTATTATTTTATATATGTTATTATATTATTATGAATTTTATTAAAGGAAAATATAAAAAAACTATTTTTAAATCAGGTGCCGGATACTTAGTCGGCCTTTTTCGAGTTTATGAAACTGATTCTCAAGATATCGTAAAAAATAAAACAATTACTATTACTGGTTATTTACCCAATCTTAATGAAGAAGGAATTTATGTATTAAAAGGTGAATATATTCACCATGTTAGATATGGATTTCAGTTTGATGTTAAGGAATATGAAAAAGCTAAACCAGATGAAAAAGAAAGTATTATTGAGTTTTTAAGTAGTTCTTTTATAAAAGGTTGTGGTATTAAAACCGCAGAAAAAATATATAATTTATATGGAATTGATTCTTTAAATAAAATAAAAGAAAATAAAGAAAATTTATTATTAGTATCAGGTATGACCGAAAAAAGAGCTCTTAAGATACATGATTCGATAACTAAATATTATAAAGCCGATGAAGATATAATATATTTAAAAAAAAGCGGTTTTTCCCTAAATGATACTATGAAGTTAATTAATTTATATGGAAGTAATATTAAAGATATAATAGAAAATAACATTTATGATTTAAGAGAAGATATTGAATTTAAAAAATTAGATGATATTTTTTTACAATTTAATAATCAAGAAGCTGAAAAAAGAATAAATGCTCTTATAATTCAAACTATGAAAGAATTAACTTTTAAAAATGGTGATATCTATTTAGATAAAATTGAAATAATTATTTATTTAGAACAAGTATATAATATTACAATTAATATTAATAAAAATTTAGAATATTTAGCTTTAAAAAAAGAAATAATAATTGAAAATGAAGATTATTATTTACCTAATGATTATTTAGATGAGGTTTATAGTAGTAATTGCATAGGTAAATTAATAAATGAAAAATCTAAAACAATCAAAAAATTTAATCAATATTTAAAAGAAATAGAAAAAAAATTTAAAATTATTTATAGTGAAGAACAATCTCTTTCTATTAAGAGAGCTTTAGAAAATAGCATATCAATAATAACCGGTAGTCCTGGTACTGGTAAAACAACTATTATTAAAGGTATCATTGAAGTATATAAAAAAATATATAATATATCTCATCTTGATGATCAAGTTTTATTATTAGCGCCTACTGGTAGAGCAGCTAAAAAAATTACTGAAACAACTGGTTATCAATCAAGTACTATTCATCGTTTTCTAAAGTGGGATAAAGAAAAAGACACATTTAAAATAAATGAATTTAATAAGCAACATTATAAATTAATAATTATTGACGAGGTATCAATGATTGACAATCATTTATTAGCATCATTATTTAAAGGGATTAAGTTAAATACCCAAATAGTATTTGTGGGAGATGAATATCAACTTCCGAGTGTAAGGCCTGGTTTGATTTTAAATGATATGATAAATACTAATTTAATAACCCATACTAGTTTAAAAAATATTTATCGTCAAAGTGAAGATTCTTTTATTCCGGATTTAGCTAAAGCTGTTAAAGAAGTGAATATAAATGAAAATATTTTATATAAAAAAGATGATTATAATTTTTTTGTTGTTCCAAGTTATAAAATTAAAGATATTATGAAAGAAGTTCTTATTAAATGTATAGAAAAAAATATTAATGAAAATAATATCCAAGTTCTTGCCCCTATGTATAAAGGTGAAAATGGAATTGATAATTTAAATATTATGCTTCAAAATATATTCAATCCTAAAAGTAAGAATAAACTAGAATTTAAATTTGGTAGTTTAATATTTAGAACTGGTGATAAAGTATTAAATTTAATAAATGATATTGATTTTAATATCTCTAACGGCGATATTGGTTATGTAATAGATATTGATCCTTATAATAAAGATAGTGTATTAACAATTGACTATGATGGTAATATAGTTCCTTATAAAAGAGAAATGCTTAATACCATAATTCATGCATATGCAATCAGTATTCATAAAAGTCAAGGTAATGAATTTGACCATATTATAATGCCAATTACGATGGCTTATTCGCGAATGCTATATAATAAATTAATTTATACTGGCATATCTAGAGCTAAAAAAAGTTTAATTTTAATTGGAGAACCTAAAGCTTTTGAAAAAGCTGTATATAATAATTATAGTGTTATTAGAAAAACAAAATTAAAACAAAAAATTTTGAATAATATAAATAAAAATGGTTAAAATACAATTAAGGAGTTGAAACATATGAAAACAGTAAATAACATGTTTATGTTTGCAGTAGGGGCTGCTATAGGAGCAGGTGCGTATATGAGATTAGAAAATTTATCTAAAAATAAATATAAAGTCAAAAAGAACGTGAATAATGCTATTGATAGTATGGCAAATACAATAAAATAAGAGTATTCTAAAAGAATGCTTTTTTTTGCATAAACATAAATAATACGGAAACAATAATATTATATGAAATATATAAAAAAGATAAACTTATTAGATTTATTTTTAGTTTTAATCAATATTCTATTGGTTATTTTTATAATCGAAAAATTTCAAATTTTAGGATTTTGTTATACTATGGTAACTTTAATATCACCTATATTTTTTGGCTATGCTGTAGCATGGTTTTTAAAACCTTTGATGGTTTTCTTTAATAAATATTTCAATGATAAAATAGCTGTTTTTTTTACTTATCTTTTGATAATATTGTTTTTATCTATTATTAGCTATTTAGCAGTTCCTATTATTATTAATGAAATAAAAAGTTTAATTCCTCAAATTATTAATATTTATGAAAACTTAAATCCTATAATAATTGATAATGTTGATTTTAAAGCAATTGGAACAAAAGTAATTACAATTCTTAATCGATATACAATTAGTATTAAGGATATCTTATTAAACATATTCTACGCTTTATTTATAAGTTATTTCTTTTTAATTAAACATGCAGAAATAAGCAAATTTTTAGGTTCGAAATTACCTAGTGAGTTAATAAATAGAATAAGCATTAATTTAAGAAGTTTTGTAAAAGGAACTTTTATAACGACTTTAATATTATTTGTGATGAGTATTATAAGTTTTTGGATAGCTAAATTACCTTATGCCTTTTTGTTTGCAATTATTATATCCATTACTAATATAATTCCTTTTATTGGTCCATATATTGGAGGAGTGCCATCAGTAATAGTTGCTTTCAATGTAAGTGCTAATTTAGGAATTATTGTCTTAATTATAATATTAGCTCTACAATTAATTGAAAGTATATTTATTAATCCTTATATAATGAGTAAATCTATCAAAATAAATCCGATATTTATTATAATTAGTTTAATCATTTTTGGATATTTTTTTGGAATAATCGGAATGCTTTTATCTACTCCGATAATAACAATAATAAAAACTCTTTATTTATACAATAAAGAGTTTGAAGTAATTAATTTTAAAGTTCTTGGTAAATAGTTTCGTCATAATCATGATCTTTAATATCATAATTTTTTAAAGTGATGGTATCTATTAAATAAAACTTATGAATTAAAGTATTATGATCAGAATATTGACTTACAGGATCATCCCAAGTTAAATCTAAATGTAGCCACTGGTTATTAATGAAAATTGCATTCCATACATGTGTTTCTGAAGCAACTTTGAAATTAGGAACATTTAATCTATTCAAAAATAAAGCCATCGCATCTGCATATCCTCCACAAATCGCAAAATTTTCTATTAATGGTCCATAAGCAATATTAGATTTATAATTTATTATTCCATTTATTCTATCTTGATCATATTTAGTATTATTTATTATATAATCATGAATTGTTAAAATTTTATCTTCAAGTGCTATATCACTAGTTAAATAGTTGTGCATAATATAATCTATTTTTTTATTTATTTCATCAATTTCTAATTGCTGGTAAGCTTTAGTTACTTCAACATTTATTTCTCCAGATTCATTATTAATAACTTTAATACTACTAAAGTTATTAAAGGGACTTATAAAATTATTAATATGAGTCAGCAATGTTGAATCAGTACTTATTGTATTTACATCTTTTGTGCAATCAACATATTGTGAAGGGCAGTAAAATGTAAATTTATCATATCCATTATTTAAAATCGAATAAAAAATATTTTTTATATCTTGTTTGCTATAGGGAATATAATCAATACTTTCTTGAACAAATTTATAATTATTATTTTTATAATATTCATTTGGATTAGTTATAATGACAGTTGGCTGATGTTTTAATAAAATAGCTATCTTATCTGTAATAAAATCAAGATTATATCCTATTAATATAGTAATTATTATAGAGAATATCAAATAATAAAGTTTTTTCAAATGAATCACCTATAATAATAATATCAAAATAATAAAAAAAAAGAAACAATTACATTTCTTTAACTTTTTTGTTTAATCTTGATTTTTGACGGTCACAAGTGTTTTGTTTAATTAATCCTTTGCTAGCGGCTTTATCAATATATTGAATAGCATGTTTTAATTCATCATTTGCAGCTTCTTTATCTTTATTTTTAACAGCTGTTTCAATCTTTTTAATAGAATTTTTAATTCTTGAAGTGTAAATTTTATTTTTACTTGATATAATAGCAGTAGTTTTAACACTTTTCTTTGCACTCTTTATATTAGGCACTTTAACTCGCTCCTTCCTTAAATACAATATAAATTGTATCAAAGAAATTATTGAAAAGCAAATAAA
>JAQVVC010000005.1 GCA_028699175.1 Bacilli bacterium
ATTCAACTAAATAATATATTTAGTCTTTTTTATATAGTCTTTATTTAAATTTTTATTAATATTATTATTAACACCATAAATAATAATTTCTATTCCTTTTTTGTCATAATAATTATATATTTTATCAGTGATTAAAATATCTAAAATCATTATAAAATCTATATTATCTAAATCAATATTAGTATTAAAAACATAATTTATAATTCCTTTTTTATATTGTTTTGATTTAGGGATATCCTTAATATAATCATAATTAAATGAACTTATATAATACATATTTTTATTATTTAAATTTAATTCTTTTATTAAAATAGATTCTTTTAATTCAATTAAAATTATTTTATTATTATATCTGTTAATAACTTCTTTTAATAAAGGAATCCTTTCAATATAACTTTTACCAAAATCATATTTTAATAATTGCTGATATGTTAGGCTTTTTATTAAACCAAAACCATTACTTACTCTAGAAATAAAAGAATCATGAATTACTACTACTTGATTATCTTTTGTTTTTCTAACATCTAGTTCAATCCCTTCAAAACCATTATGAAATGCATTATCAAAAGCTGATATAGTATTTTCCCCAATCTGTTCATTGTATAAACCTCTATGAGCTATAAATATCATATAAAAACCCCTAATATATTATATTAAGGGCTTTAATTATTTTTCATCTAATAATAATTCTTTGGTTGTCATTAAATCCGCTAATGCATCATCAATAGTGGGTTTTACCTTTTTATCAGTCATATTTAATTCATCAACAAGATCATTTTCTTTAATAGAAACTTCTGTTTCTTTAGACTTCTTTTTAATATTTCCTTCATCAGTAATTATTTCTGGCTTTTTTTTATCATTTTTCTTTTTCTTGAAAAAGATAAAATAAGCAGATATACCAATTATAATTAATCCTCCTAAAACAATCATAATAATTAATAAAGTTTGATTATTATCATCATCTTTTTCAATAACAGCTGTAGTAGTACTAATTATTTCTCCTACTTCTAATCTAGTTACAGTAATATTATAAATATTAACATCTTCAGTTTCTGATGATGTCACAGTAATAGTTATAACATTATCGCCAACAATTAAATTATCATTACCTTTTATTTCCACTTTAGCTTTATCATCTTCAGGAATTGCATTAATTACTAATTCGGTTAAATCATTAGGAACTTCTAAAGTATAATCTAAATCTTTCTTTTCAAATTTTTCATTTAGTTTAAACCCCTCTATTTCAATATTACTTAAGTATGAAGAATTATCTGAAGTTTCACCACGATATATCGTAATAAGATAATCCATACTATTATTTCCTGATTCACTTAAAGTAGTAATTTTGATAATATTTTTACCTATTTCTAAACTTGGTCGATATTGGTTATTAACATTATTACAACCTAATTCACACTTTATAGTTGTAGTGCAATTATCACATGTTGGATTTATAGTTATTGTTTTAATGGTATCTTTAATACCAAATACTTTATAATCAGTTATATTATTTACAAACTTTGGAGTAATATTACCTTTAGAAAAAGTTAAATTGCTTAATAATGCATTATTACTTTTAGGTTTTGGTGCTACTGTTGTAGCAGTAGTTAAAGTAATTTGTTTAGAATAATCTGTGCCTGAATGCGTAGTATCATCTTCAAAAGTAAAGAGAATATTTTTAATTTTAATAATAGCAAGATTATTATTACCAGTATTATTGGTAACTATTAAGGTTCCTAATTCGCCACTTAAAGTTGAATCATTACTAGCTGATAAGATAGACTTGTCTAATTTTAATTCTCCTAATACATGAGGTGTTTTACTTATTCCATATGAAGTATAATTGGCATCAAGATCTAATTCAAACTCAACTTTAATTATTTTTTCTCCAGCAAGGGTATTTAACATAATTTTTTGGTTACCTGATGTACCTTGGTGAATTTTATCTGGTCCTTCAAAAGTTAAAGTCGCGGCATTAACATCTATAAAACTGAATATTATAATACATATTATTAATTTTAATATCTTTTTCATACTTACCTTCTTTACTATAAAATTATTATAACAATATCCATAAATATTTTCAATTGATAATTATTTTACGATTACTATACATTAATTATATTAATTTAATTAATATTTCATTCATAATATATAACTTATCAGGATTAATATAAATATTACCATTTTTATATATTAATTCTTTACTTTTTAAAAGTGGCTTTATAGGAAATACATCTTGAATATTAACTTCATATTTATAGAAAAAATCATGAAGATTTAGACCATTAATTTTTCTTAATCCTAATATTAATTCATTTTCCATAATTTCTTGTTTAGATAATAAACTTTCCTCAAATCGATATTGTTCTTCACAATAATTATTAATATTTTTAGTATTTTCATATCTAAAACCATTAATATAACCTGATGCTCCTAAACCAAAACCATAGTACTCTTTATTATTCCAGTAATTTAAATTATGCTTGGATTCAAAGCCAGGTTTAGAAAAGTTACTTATCTCGTAATGAATATATCCTTTAGCTTTAATTTTTTTTCTGATATAGTTATACATTTCTAATTCTAATTCTTCATTAATATTATGAGCACCTTTAACTTTAGCAATGGTACTATCTTCAATAATTAAAGAATAGGTACTAATGTGTTCGGGGTTTAATTTTAATAAAAGCTTAAGATCTTTTTTTAATACTTCAATCTTTTCATCGGGAATTCCATACATTAAATCTAAATTAATATTATTAATTCCTTTATTCCGGATTAAATTCATTTTACTTTTTAAATCTTCAAAATTACTAGTTCGATCCATAAATTTAAGCTTTTCGGTATTGAAAGATTGTACACCAATACTAATTCTATTTATATTATTATTTATCAAAATATCAATTAACTCTGGAGTTATATCATTTACATTACACTCAAAAGTGATTTCACAATATTGAGTTTTATTAAATAAATTAATTATTTTAAAAAGTTGATTTAACTCACTTGCATTTAATGAAGAAGGAGTACCTCCTCCAATATATATTGTTTTCATCGTTTCATTTAAATAATATTCTTTTACTTCTTTTTCTAATGCTTCTAAATATCTTTTAACATCCGATTTATTATAAATAATTTTACAAAAGTCACAATAAGAACAAATATTATTACAAAACGGAATATGAATATAAACACTTTCCATATACTTTACCTCACATTATTATTATACAAAAAAAGAAAGCATTTTAAAAGGAAATTAATTTTCTTATTTTTTTTCCGTTTTTAAAATACTTAAAAAAGCTTCTGGTGGTATTTCAACATTACCAATCATTTTCATTCTTTTTTTACCTGCTTTTTGTTTTTCGAGTAGTTTTCTTTTTCTAGATACATCTCCACCATAACATTTAGCTAAAACATTTTTTCGCATTGCGCTTATTGTTTCTCGGGCAATTATTTTAGATCCAATAGCTGCTTGAATTGGTACTTCAAATAATTGGCGAGGAATAATTTTTCTTAAATTATTAGTTATCGTTTTTCCTCTTTGATATGCTGCATCTTTATGAACAATAACACTTAAAGCATCAACCGTTTCATTATTGATTAAAATATCCATTTTTACTAAATCACTAACTTTATAATCTGATAATTCATAATCTAAAGAAGCATAACCCTTAGTATAACTTTTTAAACGATCAAAAAAATCATATACTATTTCTGCTAGAGGTAATTCATAATGAATATTTACTCTGGATTCATCTATATATTCTGTTTTTTTATAAAAACCTCTTTTTTCTTGACATAATTCCATTATTGGACCTATATACATAGCAGGAACAAAGATATTAGCTTTAATATAAGGTTCACTAATACTTTGAATTCTTACTCGATCGGGCATTTGACTAGGATTATCAATTAAAATTTTTTCGCCATTAGTTAATAATATTTCATAAATAACTGAGGGACTAGTTGCGATAATATCAATATTAAATTCTCTCGTAAGTCTTTCTTCAATTATTTCCATATGAAGTAATCCTAAAAAACCACATCTAAATCCAAAACCTAAAGCTTGACTTGTTTCTGATTCACATGATAAGGAAGCATCATTTAATTTTAATTTTTCTAAAGCTTCTTTTAAAGGAACAAATTTATTAGGCTCAATAGGATAAATACCTGAATATACCATCGGTTTCATAGGTTTATATCCACTTAAAGGTTTTAAAGCTTTTTTATTTTTAGTAGTAATTGTATCTCCTACTCGTACGGTATCAATTGTTTTTATATTTGCACTTAACCATCCTACCATTCCTGCTTTTAATATTTTTAATCTTTTTGCTCCTGGATTATTAACTCCTAATTCAGCTACTTCATATTCGGCACCATTACTCATCATTATAATAGTGTCATGTTCTGATATTTCTCCACTTTTTACACAAACAGATGCTATAATACCTCGATAAGAGTCAAAATAGGAGTCAAATATTAAGGCTTTAGTTTCATTTATATTTTCATTTTTAGGAGCAGGAATATGATCTATTATAGCATCTAAAATGTTTAGTACTCCTTCTCCAGTTTTACCACTACATAAAAGAATTTCTTCATCTTTAAAACCAAATAAATTTATCAGTTCTTTTTTTACTCTTGGTATATCAGCATTAGGTAAATCTATTTTATTTATAATAGGTATAATGGTTAAATTACTGTTTATAGCTAAAAATAAATTAGCTAATGTTTGAGCTTCAACTCCTTGGACAGCATCAACAACTAATAAAGCTCCTTCACAAGCTTCTAAACTTCTTGATACTTCATAAGAAAAATCAACATGTCCAGGGGTATCTATTAAATGAAGAGTATAATCTTTATAATTAAGCTCAACAGCATTTAGTTTTATAGTAATACCTCTTTCTCTTTCAATATCCATACTATCTAATAATTGAGGTTTCATTTTACGTGCTTCAACTCCACCGCTTAATTCTAAAATGCGGTCAGCTAAAGTACTTTTACCGTGATCGATATGTGCAATAATACAAAAATTACGAATTTTGTTCACTTTTCATCACCTAGAGATAATATTAACATAGTTTAATTAAATTATAAATCATTTTATCGATATATAAAAAAGCTTCTTAATCTAAAATAGCTTTAATTCTTCTGATTCCTGATGATGATGCTTCCTCTTTAATAATCTTAAAATGACCTAATTCTTTAGTATTTTTAACATGTGGTCCGCCACATAGTTCTTTAGATATCTCACCAATAATATATACATTAACTAAATCAGGATATTTATCAATAAACATGCACTCAGCTCCAATTTTTAAAGCTTCATCCTTATTCATTTCTTTTATGATGACATCTATTTCATCTTTAATCCACTTATTAACTAAATCTTCAATTTTTTGTAATTCTTCATTACTTAATTTATAATCACAGTTAAAATCAAATCTTAATCTTTCTTCAGTAATATTAGATCCTTTTTGATGAATATCTTTATTAACAACAACTTTTAACGCTGCATTTAATAAATGAGTTGCCGTATGGTATTTAGTTTCTATTTCACCACTTGATGCCATACCACCTTTAAATTTTCCGATTGCTCCAATTCTTGATTTTTCTTGATGTTCTTTAAATTTTAATTCAAACATTTGGATATCTAATCTCATTCCTTTTTCTTTAGCTAACTCTTCAGTTAACTCAATCGGAAATCCATAAGTATCATATAATTTAAAAGCATCTTGACCAGTTATAATTTTATTAGATGAGCTTAATACTTTAGAAAATTCTTTTAAACCTTTTTCTAAAGTTTTATTAAATCTTTCTTTTTCTTTTTTTAATTCTGATAGTATAATATTCTTGTTTTCATTAAGTTCGTTATAATATTTATCATATTTATTAATAATCAGATTAGCAATTAGTTCTTCCCAATTACTATTAATATCTATATTAAGTATTTTAGCATGTCTTATCGCTCTTCTAATTAATCGTCTTAATATATAACCTTGATCTGTATTTGCTGGTTTAATACCAGCATTATCAGCAAGGATAAAGACTGAAGTTCTTATATGATCAGCAATTATGCGCATTGATTTTTCATTACCTTCATAAGGTAAATTAGATATTTCACTAATTTTATCAATTATATCTTTCCAGACTGACGATGTATAATTATCATCTTTTCCTTCAAGAATTGCAACTACTCTTTCATAACCCATACCAGTATCAACATTTTTATTAGGTAGTTCTGTAAATGTCCCATCTTTATTTTTATTATATTCCATAAAAACATTATTCCAAATTTCTACCCATCTATCATCTTTAGGGTCAAACTTTTTTGGAATTTCATCTTCAGAACGAAAATAAAAAATTTCCGTATCACCACCACAAGGACCATTTTCACCAGCTATCCAGAAGTTATCATCTTCCCCTAAATAAACAATATGATCTTTACTTATTCCTAAATCTAACCAATAATTAGCGCTTACTTCATCTCTAGGTATATCTTTATTTCCTTTAAAAACCGAAACAGCTAATTTTTGAACTGGAATTTTTAAGACTTTAGTTAAAAATTCAAAACTATAAGCAATAGATTCTTTTTTAAAATAATCTCCTAATGACCAGTTACCTAACATTTCAAAAAAAGTATGATGAGTTTTATCTCCAATTGAATCTAAATCATTAGTTCTAACACATTTTTGATAATTAACTAGTCTAGTACCATAAGGATGTTTTTTACCCAATAAATAAGGGATTAAAGGTTGCATACCAGCTGTATTAAATAATACACTAGCATCATTTTCAGGTACTATTGGAGCTGATGGAATAAATTTATGGTCTTTACTTATAAAATAATTAATATATAAATCTTTTAAATTCATAAATACACTTCCTTACTTAAAAAATTATAACATTAAAACCACTATTTTTAAATAGTGGTTTATAATTTAAATTGTTTTATTTCCTTTCTTACTTCATCAGTAATTTCCCGATATTTAACATTACATTTATCAAACATTATTTTTGCTGCTATATATTCTTCCATGTGAGCATATTTATCTAGATCATATATTACCTCTTTAATACCAGTCTGAATTATTTCTTTAGCACATTCATTACAAGGAAATAATGAAGCATATAATTTTGCTCCTTCTAAATCTTTTTTATTACCTCGATAATTTAAAATAGCATTACGTTCTGCATGGATTACATAAAGATATTTAGTTTCTAATTTTTCACCATCTCTACTCCAGGGAAATTCTGAATCTAAAAACCCATTAGGAGTTCCATTATAACCAAGGGATAAAATTCGATTATCACTTCCTACTATACATGCTCCAACTTGCGTAGAAGGGTCTTTACTTCTTTTCGCAACAACTATTGACATAATCATAAAAGTAGCATCCCAAGATAAATAATCTTTTCTTTGTAAATTATACTTCATAAATCCTCCCAATATTAAGTAGTTATGGTATCTAAAAATTTTTTACTTTTTAAATATAAACCCGTATATCTTTCATAATATATATTGATAAAATTATTGATATTATTAATCACTTCGTCACTTATTTTTAAATCACTTATCGAAGATATATCGACTAAATAATACATTCTTAACATTTTGATGGTTTTTTCATCAAATATTTTTTCATTAGTATAACAATTCTTACAAATATATCCACCTTCATCAGGATTAATAGTAACAATATTTTTAGTATTGCCACATTTTATACAGGTATTAAAATTAATTCCCACCCCTAAATAATCAAGTATTTTTAATTCGACAATATTACATATTATTTTCGCATTTAAACCATCATTTATTTTTAAGATGGCATTTATATATATATTATATAAATCTTCATTATTATTTTGTTTCATTATTTGATAAGTTAAATCTGATATATATGACATATATCCAATTAATTCAATATTTGTTTTGATATTAACTAAATCATTAATAATATCAACTGATTTTAAAATTGATAATTTATTTTCTTTATAATAAAGGTAAAATTTACCATAAGTAAATTTTTGGGTATAACTTCTTAAAGGACTTTTTAATGATTTTGATCCTTTAGCCATTACTCCAACTATACCATTTTTAGTTAAAATATTAATTATCTTACTCGTTTCTCCATAATTAGTTTCACTAATTATAATACCTTCTACTTCTTTAAGCATTTATTATTCACTTCTCTTATATTTTAAATAATACTCTATTTTACCAGTTTTTTTAAACATGTCCCAAGCTTCTTTTTTATTCATAAATTAATCCCAATACCTTTCTATTAATATATTGGGAGAAATTTTTAATATCTATACAATAACTAAACTATTAATAACTAACATATTTTTTAATACTTCATTACAAGCATACTCAAAAACACAGGTATATAGTTTTATTCCCAGTTCATTTTCTAAATAATTAATTATCATTTCTTTTTGTTCTCTAGTTACTGCTACTCCTGAAATAGAATAATAATAATCAAGAGATTCTTCACGCGAAAGTATTCGATATGAATTTTGGTATAATTTAAAGAACATACAAACTGATTCATATTCCCTTCTAGTTATAATATTATTTGTCATTAATTTATGTCCACGTCTTTGGAATTTAATAGGACTTAATCTTGTCATGCGAAAATAATCTAATAAACTAAAATAAGTATTAATACCATTTTTTATAATACCATTTTTTAGACAATCTACCATATATACATAATTTTGCTTTAACAATTCATTCTCATTTATTAATATAGTGTTATATTGATTATATAATGTTTGCTCTAATTCAGATCCATTTACAAGCTTAGGTAAACTATTATCAAATTTACTTCGGCTTAAACCTGAAGAAATAATAATATTATCAATATTTTCAATTCCTTCAATTAATACTGCTTCTAAAATATCACAAATTATTCTAATATCTTTTTCATTATTTATAGAAGTTTTTTCTCTATTATTTATTCTTCGATCATCATTTATTAATTTGTGATTTGATTCAATTACTGCTTTTATTTTATTTAATTTATTAATTTCTTCTTCATTATATTCATGATACTTAATAGCACTATCAATATTTTCAAATATTTGTGCTATTGTATATGATGATTTAGTAGCATAAGTAATTAATTCCTTAATATATTTTATATTTAGAATATCATTTAATAAATCTTGATCAAAATTTTCTAATATTTTTTCTTGATATGAAGATACAACCCTTTTTGCAGTTTGAGTACGCTTGTTTCTAACGATTTCTTCATATAATTCAAGTTCCTCTTTAGTGGGCTTAGGACTTATTACTCTATTTTTATAATGATAAATATATCCTCTAATGGTAGATTCAACTACCCCATATTTATTAATAAGATATTTATTAATACTTTGATCACCATTATTTTTTATATAAAGTTCAAAAGCTTCTTTTCCTCTTAATGTTTTTTCTGTTATTTTTCCTGTCATAATTCCACCTATTCGTTTTCTTTAAATCCTAATTCTTTTAAATATCTTTCTTTATCGCGCCACTTTTTTATAGTCTTAACAAATAATTGAAGATAAACTTGTTTACCTAATAAACTTTCAATATCTTTTCGAGCTAATATTCCAATGTTTTTTAACATGGCCCCTTGTTTACCAATTATAATCTTTTTTAATGAATCTCTATCTATTATTATGTCAACATAAATTTCTACTAAACTACCTTTATCTTTATAATAAGATGTTGCACAAGTAATTGAATGAGGCACTTCTTCATTGGTTAAGTTAAGTATTTTTTCTCTAACTAATTCTGCGACCATAAATTCAATATTAGTATTAGTAATTGTTCCATCGTCATAATAAATAATAGTATCAGTTAAATAACTTTTAATTAATTTAATTAATCTATCGATATTATCATTATTCATAGCACTTATTGGGATTATTTCTGAAAAATGATATAAATCTTTATATTGCCTTATAGCATTTATAATCCCATCATCATTTAGTTTATCAATTTTATTTAAGACTAATATTACCGGAATATCAATGTTTTTTAAAGCTTCAATTATAAATTTATCTCCTTTTCCGACTCCTGTAGATGCATCTACAACAAATAGTATTACATCTGTTTCAGAAAGTGAACTATAACTTTGACGATTTAAATATTTTCCTAATCTATCTTTTGGTTTATGGATTCCCGGAGTATCTATAAAAACAATTTGAGTATTTTCATCATTATAAACTCCTTGGACAGTATTTCTTGTTGTACCAGCAACATTACTTACAATTGCAATATGATTATTAATAATGGTATTAATTAAGGTACTCTTACCAGTATTAGGTCTTCCAATTATGCTTACAAATCCACTTTTCATAAAAATACTCCTTTCTTATTAATATATATTAAATAATAAATTACCAACTTTCATAATTCGATAATTACGATTCTTATCGTATAACCAAACTTGAGCATCTGGTTCCATAAATTCAATTATAACATCTTTATTTATATATTTTAAATCATTTATACTTGTAGTCCCTACCATAATATATATTTTTTCAAAATCACCATATTTATATCCAGCACTTACTGCTCTTGCAATAGCAGCTTGTTCAGCATATATAGCGTCTCTAAATATTTGATTTTTTACAGTAACACCACTAAATGTTTTACCATCTTTCATTACCACAATTGAACTAAAACATTTATAATCATATTGGGCATAAGAATTACTTAATAGTCTTTCTAATTCATTAACCATTTTTGACCTCCTCTAACTGAAAAGAATAAGGACATAATTCATTTACTGTTAATACTTTAGTATCGTCAGTTTTTTTATAAATATAAACTTGTTTATTTAAATCAAAAAATTCTAATAATAATTGCCTGCATAAAAAACAAGGGTAAGTAAAACTATTAGTATCACCATAGATATGTATCTCATCAAAATCTTCTTTTGAATATCCTTCAGCAATCGCAGCAGCTATCGCTACTTGTTCAGCACATAAACCATTTTTAAATGATGCGTTTTCTACATTAACGCCAATAAATTCTTGTCCATTATTCATTTTAACTATACATGCCGTTTTAAATTTAGAATAAGGACTATAAGAATTATTAATTATTCTTTCTAGATTTTCTTTCATAATATTAACTCCTTTATAATAGCAATTATTTTTGGTAAAAAAATAATGATTCCAATAGCTACAGCTGTTAAACTTAAAATCATTACATATGCTGCTGCAGTATCTTTAGCAAGCATAGCTTTTCGTTTATATTCTTGGGTAGCTAAATCAACTAAATGTTCAATCGCAGTATTTAATAATTCAGCTCCTATAACTAATCCAATTATTGCTACTAAAAATATCCACTCTAAGGTATTTATTTTAAATAAAAAACCTCCAATTAATACCCAAATAGCGAAAAAAGTATGAATTTTTAAATTAGGTTCCGTTTTATAAGCAAATTTAAAACCATCAAATGCATATTTAAATGATTTATCCAATCTTTTAATATTTATTTTACGAATCTTTTTCATTTTAATAACTCCTTTTGAAGTGATATCATTATTTTTTCATCTTCTTCATTAAGATGATCATAACCTAATAAATGAAGTAAACCATGAATAATAAGAAAAGATAATTCTCTTTTTTCTCCCGTTTCATAATTAATAGCTTGTTCCTTCATTTTTGGTATTGATATATATATATCTCCTAATAAATTTATAGGTAAATTAATACTTCCTTGATCATTTAAAGCAAAACTTAAAACATCAGTTGTATTATCAATGCCTCGATATCTATTATTTAAAGTTTTAACTTCTTGATCATCAGTTAAAATAATCGAAAATGAAACATTATTTAATTCTAATTTATTTAATGCCCTATCTATAATTTGATATAAATATTGATAATCTTGATAATGATATTTGTCTTCTATAAAATATTCATTCATAATCTTACTCCATATATTAACAAAATAAGATAAATAAGTATTAATATAATGATAATACTTATAATATTAATTAAAATATTATTTTTAATTTTAACTGAATATTTAATCATTAATTTACTAGATATTTTATATAATATATATCCTAGATAACTACCTAACATATTTAAAATTATATCATCAATATCAAAACTTCTCCCAATTTGACTTTGAATAAATTCAATCGAAAAACAAGTAATTAAAGTAATAATAAAATTTATATAATATTTATTAACCTTAACATAATATGAAGTAAAATAACCAAAAGGTAATAATAATAATACATTACCTATAACATTACGATAAAATAATGGACTAGTTAAGTCATATCTAAATATTTCTTTAAAAGGAATAAAATTATTACTAAAAGAATTAAAATCAGTAGTTGTAACAAGTTCAAATAATAATAATATATAAATAATAAAACATAAACTAATAAGTTCTTTATATAATATAAATGACTTTTGATAACTTTTTAAATAAAATAATCTTAATGTAATTAAAACAATACAAAATAATACTAGCATAGGCCATAATTCATATATAACATCAACTGCTATTTTGGGTATCATTTATCTCACTTCCCATTTGATAATATAATGGTTTACTAATTAATTCATTAGTAATAACAAATATCCTCATATTTATTGTACTATTATTTTGTTCTTTTTTCAAAACTTTTTGACTAATAACTTTACCTTTACCATTTAATTTTTTATTTAATGCTAATATTACCTTTTTAATTGCATTTTTTTCAGCTTCTTTATCATTATATTTTTTAGTTTTTATTAAATATTCTTCTTCATTATAAAAAGCAAAATCAAATCCTAAAATTTTTAATTTTCTAACTTTAGTTTGATCAAAGTATTGATATTTATTTTTAAATAGGATTTTATTATTAATACTGAGATTAAATCTTTTTTCTCCTGTATATTTTTTTTCTTCATAATAAATTGGAAAACTTATATCACTAGTATACCAAACATCTCCATAAACTTCTCCAGTAGCTAATATATTACCTTTTACTTCATCATATAATTTAATTTCTCCTGATATTAAAATATCACCTTTTTTTACATAATCTCCACTCCGTACTAAAAGATTACCTTTTGTACATATTACTTTGGTTATTAAAGCATTTTTAAAGCTAATTAGATGACGAAATCCTTCTTCTTTAGATATATCGGTTATTATTCTTTCTTCAATTCTAATTTCATATATCATGCCTTTTCTAGTAATACTGATCCATTCTAATTTACTACGATTATTATCTAAAATTTTGTTTTTTATTGTTTCTAATTCATCAAATTCTCTTTTTAAAGTAAATCTTTTTATCCCATAGGTTTCTAATTCTTGTTTAACTAATTTTCTTATTTGGGAATTTTCATGAATAATATCGATTTTAACAATATAACTAGTTAAAATATCCATTAAAGCAAAGCATAATAAAACTATAATATAAATATAAATATTATTTTTAATATGTTTTTTAATTCCTTCAGGTCCTTCATATTTAATAATTTTAATTTTACTAAGATATCCTAGTCTTTTGACTGTTTTATAATCATTTAAATTTATTTTTATTAAAATTTTATCTTTACTTAAATAATTAATATTATAAATACTTATATCATTATTTACTAACTTTTTAATAAACCTATTAATATAGCTTTTTACTTCAATAATTATATAATTATTCATAAGATACACTACCTATCGAACCTCTAATTAATAATTCGTGAAGATGCATCTTTTCAATTAACATTTTACTTCCTTTTATTTTAATAATTTTATCTTTAAGTCTTATTTTTATTAAATCATTATTAAAACTAATTATTTCTTGATAATTATAAATATATACATTATTGTTATATAAGCAAATATAAAAATCATTATTATTTAAGGCGTTATTAATAACTTCAAGCATTATCTTCACCTCTATAATTATATGCAAAAAAAAGTAGCCTATTAAAGGTTACTTAAAATATAATTAATCACGTGATTTCTTTTTACGAGAATTCTTAATCATTTCTTTTTTTTCATTTCTTTTCTTTACCCCAGGTTTATCATAATGTTTATGTTTTTTTATCTCAGAAGGGACACCAGATCTGGCAACTTGAACTTTAAATCTTTTATATGCTCCATCAAGGTTACCGTTTCTAACTTCAACTCTAGTCAATATATTTCCCTCCCTTCAAAACTATTGATATTATATCACTCATGCACTAACGGCGCAAGTAAATTTTTATTACTGATTTGGGAAATAAATAAAAATAATTATTCGACAATAATTTAAATATTTATTCTTAAGTAATTATAATATTAAATTGACATGAATATTTTTTATTAATAACTTCATTTCCAAATGCATTATCATTAATTTCTAATATTATATTATATTCTAAAAAATCATAGGAATTTATATTTATTGGATCTATTTCAAATACATAATAATTATTAAAAATTTATTTGAAATATTACATACCAATATTTCAGCATTATTTTTTTCTTTTTTAAGACCAATTTAATTTGAGTAACCAAAACTATTTAAATAATATAGTTTTAGACCTTCTTCATGAGCTAAAATGATATCCTGATTAATATCTAAACTATTAGAAGAATTAACCCATACTGAAATACTTATAATTATAAATAACGCAACTATAAACATTTCAATAACAATTAAATATTTTTTTCATAATATAATCACGTATGTAGGATATATCCTAGCAAAATTTACCATAAAAGTCAAAAAATAAAAAAACACTTACATATTTTTAAGTATTTTTTCGATTTCAGTTTTAGTTTTAAAACCAGTAAAACTATTTAATAATTCTTTATTTTTATAAATTTCGACATATGGTATTGACATTACTCCTTTAGATCTAGATAAATCTTGATGTAAATCAGTATTTACTTTTATTACTTTAACACTCTCTAATTTATTTAATTCTTCAGATAACATTTGACAAGGCATGCACCACTCAGCATAATAATCTACTAAAGTTAAATCATTAGTAAGTACATTTTCTAAATCCTCATTTTCTAAATTCTTCATAAATTCTCCTTATATTTTATTATTATATTTTCAGCTCCTGGAATTATTATCTTTTCAGTTTCGATTAATTTTTCAGCTGATTTAATATCTAGAATTTCATATTTCAATAATACATCTAAGCTTCTTAAATTAGCTTCATCTTTATTTGCTTCTTTTTCATATTTAGTACATATTTGATATATTTCAGTTATTGAATTATAAGTATCACCTACTATTTCAGAAAGCAAGGGCGTGTTTTTAAGTAACATATTACCATAATTACTTTCATTTACTTTATTTGATGTACTAGTTACTAAACTTAAAATAAATATCACCACAAATGCTATTATATAACCTTGTACTAATCCAATTATTGCTCCTAATACTTTACTTGGAAATCCTAATATTAAGGTATTGTTAACTATCCCACTAACAGCACCAGTTATTTTAATAAATATTTTTAAGATAAAGGTCAGCCCTAATATAGTTATTAAATAACTTATTCCCTCATAAATTAAAATATTAAAGACGGTTATACCTGCAAACTTTCCTCCTAATGTAAAAAAAGGAAAATTTTCATATAAAAGTACTGATATTGGATTTTTTAGATAAAATGCTAAAATAAATATCAATAAAGTCCCTATGAGTACAACAACGCTATTTATAATTCCTTTTCGAAATCCTGATAGGCCTGAATATAATATTAATACTAAAATTATGATATCGACGAAATTCATATTATCACATCCTATTATTAATTATATATCAAAGAACAAAAAAAAGAAAGAATTATTAATTAAAATATGGTATGATATTTTTGGTGATAAGTTTGACTATAGTATTTAAAGTTAGTGATAATATTAAAAATAAAATGATCGACTATTATGATAATCTTAAAAGAGATAAAACACCTCCTTATGCTATTTTTCAAGCCGATGAAGGTGATACTATTATAACCTTATATCAATCCGGTAAGGCAATGTTTCAAGGTATTAGTGCTGATATAGATGCTAATATGTGGATCGATTTAGAAAATTCTTTAAATAATCGTGATATAAAAAAAGAATTAGCATTAGAAGAAAAATTAAAAGAAGATAAAAAAGAAAAAGAAACTGACTATCGATTTATTGGTGTTCCAACAATTGGTTCTGATGAAGTTGGAACAGGAGATTATTTTGGCCCAATTATAGTAACTGCTGCTTATGTGGGTAAAGAACACATGAATTTATTAAATGATTTAGGAGTCAAAGATTCTAAAAAAATTACTGATGACATAATTTTAAAAATAGGACCAAAATTAATAAATAAAATTCCTTATGTAAGTGAAATACTAACTAATAAAGAATACAATAATACAAATGATAATTTAAATAAAATTAAAGCTAATATGCATAATAAAGTATTATATAAATTAGTAAATGATAATAATTTTGAACATAAATATATTGTTGTTGACCAATTCTGCCACCCTCGAAATTATTTTACTTATATCTATAATATTAAAAATAAGATAACTAAAATTACTTTTGTAACTAAAGCTGAGGATAAATGTTTAAGTGTTGCAGTTGCTTCAATTATAAGTAGATATATATTTATTAAAGAAATGGAAAAACTAGGTAATAGTATGAATATTTTTTTAAATAAAGGTGCTGGAGAAATTGTAGATAAACAAGGTGCTTTAATAGTTAAAAAATATGGTTTGGATAAATTAAAAGATATCGCTAAATTTAATTTTAAAAATACCGAAAAAATAAAAAATATATTAAAATAACACCACCTTTAAGGCGGTATTTTAGATATTAATAATAAATATTTTTAATAATAAATATTTATCAACATTTAAAGTTTTTATATTATAATCTAGTTCAGTTAAATCTAGTAGTTTTTTTTGTAGCTCATCTAATGAATATAAAACCCCTTTTTCTCTAGCTAATTTAACTCTATAAGGATGAATTTCTAATAGTTTAGCTATTTCTTCATTTGTTCCTTGTAAATGTTTTACTGCATATATTATTCGGTATTGACTAGCAAGTAATCCTATAAAGGGAGATATATCTTGTTTTAAGATAATAAATTCATTTAAATACAATTTTATTCTTTTATAATCTTTTCTAATAACGGCATCACAAAATTCAAAATTATCTTCTGAAATTAATTTCAAAGAATATTTATTCACTGTTTCAGTATTTATTTTATCAGTAATAATATTAATCTTATCAATTTCATTTAAAACAAGATCATAATTATTTAAATT
Organism: Bacilli bacterium; assembly: GCA_028699175.1. Lineage (GTDB taxonomy): Bacteria > Bacillota_I > Bacilli_A > RF39 > UBA660 > DUUS01. The sequence goes on from JAQVVC010000005.1 coordinate 17,257, forward strand.
ATTTTCTAGTAATTTATTTATCGCCCTATAATCTATCTCAATATTATTACTTTTACAATAATTATATATTTTATTATTAAGGTCTTTAATTTTATCAATAATAATTATTTTAGCTTTATTACTTAATGTTTTATATAACGTACTTCTTTTATCAATTGAATCTAAAATTAATATTAAAGTTGTATCATTATTAGGATTATTTATATAATCTACTAATTTAATATTATCTTTATCTATTTTAAAATTATTTGCAATAACAAATTTATGTTCTTTAATAAGCGAATAATATGAACATTCATTAATTAAATCACTTAAAGAACACTCATCCATATTCATTCTTACAACATTAGAACTATCTTTAATAATTTTATTTATTTCATCGTATAATAGCCTTAATGAAAAAGATTTTACTACATATATGTTCATTACTCTACTAAACCAATACGGTCTAAAGGAAATAATAAAATGTTAGTTTTACCTTTTACCTCATCTTTTTTAACCGGACCTATTATTCTACTATCTTGAGAGACATATCGATTATCTCCCATAACAAAATATTCATCTTTTCCAACTTTTATTTTTTTAAAATCTTCAGTTTCTGATAAAGAATATTTATCTTTGACAATTTTATCATTAATATATAACTTACCATTTTCATACTTAATTGTTTCATTAGGTAGCCCAATAACTCTTTTTATTAAGAACGTATCTCCAGTTTTAATAACTACTATATCCCATCTATCAATACCTTTTAATTTCATAGCTACTTTATTTAAAATCATTGTTTCACCATTATGAAGAGTTGTTTCCATACTAGTACCATTTACTCTAACTGGAGTAGCAATAAAAGTTCTTAATATTATTACTAAAATAATTATTACTATATAAGGCATATAATCTAAAAAGACATCTCGACCGGCTTTTTTTTGTTTTAAATCATCTTTTTTCCCCATATATATCACCTTTTCAATTATAACATAATTTATTATTTAATTATATATTAATAAATAAATTAAATCATCCTTTTTATTTTAGAAAAAAGTAGTAAAATTAATACTATTTATAAATATTTATCAAATTTTTTAAATATTGAATCATTTTTTAAATTTGTATCATTTAAATCATTAAATAATGATTTTTGTTTACGATCTATTTTAGTAGGTATTATTATATTAGTTATTAAGTATAAATCCCCTACTGATCTTGTTTTTTCATCTTCAATACCTTTACCCTTTATCCGAATATTTTGATTATTTTGAGTACCAGCTGGAAATGTAAATTTTTCGGTTTTAAATAGAGTTGGAATTTTTTTAGTTACTCCCAAAGTAGCTTCTGTTATCGAAAGAGGCACAACTAAATAAATATCTTTCCCATCTCTTTTAAATAATTCATGATCTTTTACGGTAAAATCAATATAAATATCACCATTTGGCCCACCATTCAAGCCAGCTGAACCTTTTCCTGACATTCTCATTTGGTCACCATTATCAATTCCTTTAGGAACTCTTAAATTAATCGTCTTATTTTTCTTTATGGTTTGTTTTCCTTTACAAGTACTACAAACATTCTTAAAAATATCTCCGCTTCCATTACAATAAGGACATGTTGTTTCGGTTTGCATTATACCTAAAATAGTTCTTTGTTCGGTAATAATTCTCCCTCTACCATTACAATGTGAACAGGTTTCCTTATCATGACCACCTTCACCATTACACGATGCGCATAATTGATTAATATTTATTTCAAATGATTTTTCAGTTCCATAAATAGCCTCTTCAAAAGTTAAATTAATTTTAATAAGATAATCTTCACCTTTAGTTTTTCTTTTTGAATTTCTACTTCTATTAGATGAAAAACTTCCACCCATAAATTGTTCAAAAATACTTCCTAAATCAAGATCATCAAAATCAAAGCCACCAAAACCACCTGAGAATCCACCAAAACCATTAGCATTATTTTCAAATGCGCTTGGTCCAAATTGATCATATTTTTGACGTTTATTAGAATCACCTAATACAGAGTAAGCTTCACCAATTTCTTTAAACTTATCTGCTGCTCCGGGATCTTTATTAACATCGGGATGATATTCTTTAGCTTTTTTTCTAAAAGCACTTTTTATTTCGGCTTCACTTGCTGTTTTACTAATACCTAAAATATCATAATAATCTTTTTTTGCCATTTTTTATTCCTCACTTATCTTATTAAATTCATCTATTAAATAATCCATATAATTAATAGCTTCATTTATTACTTCTGGTTTAGTTAAATCAACGCCCATTTCTAGAAGTAACTCAGTTGGATAATTCGATCCACCTTTTTTTAAAAAAGCTAAGTATTTTTCTTTTATATTATCTTCATTATTTAAGATCTTTTTAGATATATAAATAGCACTAGATATACCTGTTGCATATTTAAATAAATAGTAAGGACGGAAATAATGCATTCTTCTTATCCACATCAAACTTACGTTATCATTAATCTTAACCAAATCTCCATAATATTCTTTTCGAAACTTATAAATCATTTCATTTAACATTGCGGTATTAACTTCATTACCTTTTTCTAATAAATCATATACTTCATTTTCTAGTTTACCTTCTAAACAAGCATCATATAAATTATTTTGGATAATATGAAGAATGTTATAAATAGCGGTTAATTTTAAATCTTTATCATTACTATTATTAATAATATAATTAGAAAATAGTATTTCATTGGTAAGAGATGCTACTTCTGCTGTTAAAATATCATGATAAAATTCATGATAAGTCCTTTCCATACTTAAATAAGAATGAAGGGCATGACCTAGTTCGTGGGCTAAAGTACTTATATCTTTAAATTCACCTAAATAATTAGTTAACACTAAAGGATTATCACCATAATTACAGATCGAATATATTAAAGATGTTTTTCCTTTATAGCAACCAAAATCAATCCAACGATCGTCAAAAGCTTTTTTTAATAACTTAGTATAATCTTGACCTAATACTTCTAATGATTTTAAAAGGATTGCTTTTGTTTCTTCAATTGAAAATTTCTGATCAGTTGAGATTAACTGAGCTTCTTTATCATAATATTCTAATTCTTTAAGTTTAAGGTTCTTTTTAATCATTTTAAAATAATCTTGATAGACATCTAATCTTTTTTCAATTACTTCGTATAAATTACTAACTACTTTATCAGGTATATTTGAAAGAAATAAATCCATCTCAAGTACTGATTTATATTTATAAATTTCCGATAAACTTTTAGCTTGTTTCATGCTAGCAATTAAATTCATCCCATAAATATTTTCATATTTTTTTAAATTAGTAGTTAATTTTAAAAAGGCTTCTTTTCTTGTCTTACGATTTTGGTTAGTAACTATTTGCCGATAATTACTATTTAATAATTCTATTTTATGACCATCAACAGTTACTTTTCCATAATCAATAACCGAATTAGTTAAGACATTACTAATATTTTCATATACTGATCTAGTTGAGGTTAATTTAGAAACGATTTGTTCTTCTTTTTCATTTAAATAATGTTCTTTTTCTCTTAATAAATTAGTTAAATAGAACTTATATTTTTTCAAAATATCTGAACCTATATATTTTTTTAATAAGGTTTTACTTCCTTTTAATATTTCAGGAGTTAAATAAGCTTCTTTTTCAGAAAATTCATATGATAAAGATATTATTTTATTTAACATTAAAGCATATTTATTATTTTCGACATCTTCATCATGTTTACAATTAGCATAACAATAAAGCTTTTCTAAATTGCATTTTGTTTCAAACTTTATTTCTAAAGCCGCAAACAAATTTTTTTCACATTCTAAAACTTTATTTTTATAAATTAAGATATTATTTAATAATTTTTTTACTTCATTAAAATCTTTTTCCCATGCTTCATCATTTTTATATCTTTTGGTTAAATCCCATTTATATTTTTCTTCTATTTCATTTCGATTTTGGTAGTTCATATTTAACTCCTTCTATTAAAAAGTTCTAGGTGTTCTAGAACTCTTTATTTTGTTTCATCTTCAACAAATTCTGCTTCTTCAATCGTTTCATCTTTTGAGGTTTCATTATCTTCTGTTGATTTATTAGCTTCCGCTTCTTTAGCTGCTGCTTCATAAACTTTTGTTGCCAAAGCCATTGCTTTTTCATTTAATTCTTCAGTTGCTTTTTTGATTTTTTCAACATCTTTTTCTTCTAATGCTTTCTTAACAGCTTCAATTTTTTCTTCTGTTTCTTTCTTTTCTTCATCAAGTAATTTATCACCAAGATCTTTAATAGCTTTTTCAGTTGCAAATATCGCTGAATCAGCTTCATTTCTAGCATCGGCTTCTTTTTTACGAGTTTCATCGGCTTCTTTATTAGCTTCAGCTTCTTTCATCATTTTATCGATTTCTTCATCTGTTAAATTAGTACTTGCTGTTATCGTAATAGATTGTTCTTTATTAGTTCCTAAATCTTTTGCTTTAACATTGACAATTCCATTTGCATCGATATCAAATGTTACTTCAATTTGAGGAATACCTCTTGGAGCTGGTGGAATATTACCTAATTGGAATCTTCCTAAAGTTTTATTATCAGCTGCCATTGGTCTTTCACCTTGTAAAACATGAATATCTACTGCTGGTTGATTATCAGCTGCAGTTGAAAATACTTGACTTTTACTTGTTGGAATTGTCGTATTTCTTTCAATTAAGACAGTCATTACATCTCCTAAGGTTTCAATACCAAGTGATAATGGTGTAACATCTAAAAGAACTAAATCATTAATATCTCCGGCAAGTACTCCACCTTGAATTGCAGCACCCATTGCCACTACTTCATCAGGATTAACTGACTTATTAGGTTCTTTACCTAATTCTTTTTTAACTAATTCTTGAATATAAGGAATTCTTGTTGATCCACCTACTAAAATCACTTCATTAATATCTGTTGCTTTTAATTTAGCATCTTTTAATGTTTTCTTAACTTCAACAAGAGTTGAATCAAATAAATCTCTATTTAAATCTTCAAATTTAGCTTTAGTTAAATTTAAATCCATATGAACTGGTCCATCACTAGTTTGACTTAAAAATGGTAAATTAATATTTGTAGTAGCTAATCCGCTTAAATCTTTTTTAGCTTTTTCAGCGGCATCATTAACTCTTTGCATAGCCATTTTATCTTTAGATAGGTCAATGCCATGTTCTTTTTTGAATTCTGCTACTAAATAGTCCATAACTCGGTTATCAAAGTCATCTCCACCAAGTTTATTATTTCCAGCGGTTGATTTAACTTCAAATACACCATCACCTAACTCTAATATTGATACATCAAATGTACCTCCACCTAAGTCATATACTAATACAGTTTGGTTTTTGTCTTGTTTTTCAAGCCCATAAGCAAGAGCTGCTGCTGTAGGTTCATTAATAATTCTTTCTACTTCTAAACCAGCAATTTTACCAGCATTTTTAGTAGCTTGTCTTTGAGCATCATTAAAGTATGCTGGTACAGTTATAACTGCTTTAGTTACTTTTTCTCCTAAGTAATCTTCAGCATCTTTTTTTAGCTTCATTAAAATCTTAGCACTAATTTCTTCAGGAGCATATTCTTTTCCATCCATTTTTACTTTTTTATTAGTACCCATTAATCGTTTAATTGAAGATATAGTATTTTCAGGATTTGTAACTGCTTGTCTTTTAGCAGTTATTCCAACTAATTCTTCACCATTTTTTGAAGAAACTACTGAAGGAGTAATTCGATCTCCTTCGGGAGTAACAATAATTTTTGCTTCTCCACCTTCTACTACTGATACTGCACTATTAGTAGTACCTAAATCAATTCCTATAATTTTTGCCATTTTATTTCACTCTCCTATTCATTTACTTTGACCATGGCTGGTCTTAATATTTTATCTTTATATTTATAGCCTTTTTGTAATACCTCTAATATTACTCCGGCTGGTTTATTTTCATCTTTTTCTGTTATTATTGCTTGATGCATATTAGGATCAAATTCTTGACCTTGAGTTTCAATTTCCATAACATGATTATTATTTAAAATAGTAATTAAATTTCCATAAATCATTTTAAATCCACTTAAGAATTTTGAAAGTTCATCAGTAAGATCATTATCATCTAATTTAATAGCTCTTTCAAAATTATCAACAATAGGTAACAATGATAATATAAGATCTTCATTTGCATATTTAAATAATTGGGACACTTCATCATCTTTTCTTTTACGATAATTTAACATTTCCGCTTGAGCTCTTAAAGCCTTTTCTTTTTCTAAAGTTAACTGTTCTTTAAGTAAAGATAATTTATCTTTAGATTTTCCTTTATTATCTTTTTCTTTTTTATTTTGATCTTCTTTTTTCATTCCTTATTCCTTTCTAAGTAGTTCTTTATATAATTAAGTAGCATAACCACTTTATCATATTCCATTCTTTTGGGCCCTATAATAGCCATCGTTCCTTCTTCATCATTGATTTTATAACTCGTTTTTACTATTGTAACATTATCATCAAATTTATTTTCTTCACCAATATAAATATTTATTCCCTCTTGATCAGTTTCTATTCTTTTTACTAAATCAACATTTTCTAGTTTACTAATAATACCTTTAATTTTATCAGGTTCATTATATTCAGGTTGTTTTAAAATATTGGTTTTACCTGAGAAAAATATATCACTTTGTTTAACAGTAAAATCATTAAAAGCTTCTTGAAAGAAATTCATTACCTCTTCGTACTGTTTTATTTTAGTTGCAATAATCGGTTTTACTTCATATTCTAGTTTAGCACTTACTTCAGATAATTTAGTTCCAATCAAACTTTTATTAATTATTTCACATGATTTAACTATTTCATTAACACTAATATTACTCGGTACTAAAGTTTGTTTATTTTCAACATGACCAGTATTAGTAACTACTACCGCTACTACTTTATTATCATCGATAGGAATAATACTTACTTGCTTAAGTAAATGATTAGAACTATCTTTTCCTAATACAACACTCGTATAATTAGTGATTTCACTTACTATTTCCATACATTTTAGGATAGCATCACTTACAACTAACTCTTTATTATTTAAAATTGTTTGTAATTTTAAAACATCATCACCTGTTAATTCTTTAGGTTTCATTAAATAATCAACATAATATTTATAACCTTGTTCACTAGGAACCCTGCCACTAGAAGTATGAGTTTTTTCTAAATACTCAAGCGATTCTAAATATGCCATATCATTTCTAATTGTCGCACTTGAACATTTCATTTTTTTAACTAAAGATTTACTTCCAACCGGTTTAACTGTTTTAATAAAAATCTCAATAATTAATTTTAATAGTTCTTGTTGACGAGTATTCATAAAATCACTTTCCTTTAATTTAGCACTCTTTTTTAAAAGTGCTAAGCCTATTATAATATTATATTTAGCACTTGTCAATATATGAGTGCTAATTTTATCGTAATTTTAGAAACTTATTTTTTTAGCCATTTTAAAAGGCACTAAAGCACCTTTTCTTTATTGTGATTTTAATTATACTACTTTATATTTATTTATAAATCGTCATTATTGTTTTTGACATTGAATATTTTTTTCAATACCATCTTTAGTATCTATATAATTACAATCTGACATACCGTTTAATCCTTCTTGACAATTGTAAGCTTGAGAACATAATGTATTATGAATAATTTTTTCTTTGATACTTCCCCAAAATATTTCCGTAACTGACTTTATTTTTTTAAATCCTTCTTTTTTCATTATATTTTCATACATTATCTTATAATCAGTTTCTGTTAAAGTATTATAATCTATGCTATTACTAACATCAAATTTTTTAATAGGTTCATTATATTTTACTGAGTAATTAAGATCAAATCCAATTGTCATCTTCTCAATATTCATTGAATAAATAATATTGGTATTATTTTCGGATTTTTTAACCGTTAATTCAGCATCAAGAGTCTTTTTAGATTCATCATATACATCTATAAAGTAATTTTCATCATCTTTTTTATCAATCGTAAATATACTTTCAATGTCGCCATCAAGCTTTTTATATTCAAAACCAACAAACTTGTTATTACGGTTATCAATCGAAATAGAAATACGATATAAGACATTTTCATCAAAGTTTTGTGGCTTACTTAAAGCTTCTTGAAAAATTTTATTAAGCTCTTGTTCTTCAATTTCAAATAGTTTACTAAAGTTTGTTTTAAATTCTTGACTATTATTTAAATAGCTCATAATACTATTATACATTGTGGGGAAATTATTACTATCAATACATAAGGTATTTTTAATAATATTTTCTTTTTGTTCTTTAATAAAATATTCATCTTTTAAAGAAGCTATAAGAGCGGTTTTAATTTCTCTTAAGATAATTTTTTGATAATCCGTAGTATCGGTTAAAAATATAGATTCGTAATCTTCTATATCAGAACTTATATATTTATCATAAGTATTATGTAAAAAAGCATATCCTTTATTATTTTCAAAATAAATATCAGCTTTTAATAATTCGGAGTCTTGATATTTGCTATCCATTGATACAAAACCAACTTTATTTTTAAAATCCATGCCATACTCAAAGTTTAAAAAAATACTATTTATTAAATCTAAAATTCCGGTATTCTCATCAGGATATTTTATATTTGTTTTAATACTATAATTTCCACTTACAGTATTAACATCTTGATCTAATACCGTATTTATATTTGAATATAAATCAAGTATTGCTATTTCAAAAATTTGGTGTGCTGTTGGCTTAGTTAATACTTTATTTAAAAACCAGCCCCCAAATGCTAATGCTGCTAATAATAATATTATCAATATAACCGTGACAAAGTAATTATGTTTAGGTTTTGTCTGTTCATTAATACTGGGTGGTTGATTAATATTAGGATCTAGAGCTTGAACTTGATTATGTAAATCATTAAAAGTTTGATAAGTTTGATTTGGCGTTGTTATATCGTTTTGAGATTCAGAATTTATATTTTGAACACCACTTATCCTTTGGGGTTCATTTGACATCTCTGGTTGAATATTACTTTCAGTAGTTTCTAAAGAAGTATTAGGCTCATGAAAATTATTTGCAGGTTGGATAGGCGAGTTCGGTTGAACCGTATTTACGGTGCTATCTTGCATCATTTGATTTTGTTTAATCAAACCTAAGTTTTGTAATTCTGTAACTGTTTTCCCACAACTGGGGCAAAAAGAATCACTACTTAGTTCAATATTACAATTTTTACATTTCATTTATTAGTTACCCTTCTATTATGAAATTATTATATCATAAAATAATAATGAATGTTGAATAATTTTAATTAAAAAAAAAGAATAATTAAGTCTTTATACCGTTATTAGTTCTTGTTCTTTTTCTTTTAATAAATCATCAATAATTTTATTATATTTTTGGGTTAAATCTTGGATATCATCATATAATTGATTAGTTTCATCCTCTGGTAATTCTACTTTCTTTACTTGATTACGATTTTCTTCACGAACTTGTCTAATTCCTATTTTTCCATCTTCAGCCATTTGTTTTACTTGTTTTACAAATTCCTTACGTCTTTCTTCATTTAATTCAGGAATAGTTAAAATAATAAATTCCCCGTTATTAGTAGGAGTAATTCCAAGATTAGCTTCAAATAAAGCTTTATCAATATCTTTTAAGGCACTTTTATCAAAAGGCTTGATAAATAATTGTCTAGCTTCAGGAATAGTAATATTTACCAAAGTATTAAGAGGGGTTAAAGTCCCATAATAATTTACCATTATACCATTTAACATAGCAGGATTAGCCCTTCCAGCTCTTACATTTACCATTCTATTTTCAAAGTTGCTTATAACCTTT
>JAQVVC010000041.1 GCA_028699175.1 Bacilli bacterium
AAAAGATAAATTTAAAATTGATTTATTATATATGATGCAAGATAAGTAATTATCTTGTTTTTTATTAGGATATTTTAAACATAAAAAAAGCCTATATTCATAGGTATTTATTTTTTTAATTTGGTGCAGGTAACAGGAATCGAACCTGCATGGATTGCTCCACTAGATCCTAAGTCTAGCGCGTCTGCCAGTTCCGCCATACCTGCAAAAAAAATGGTGGATCTTGTAGGACTCGAACCTACGACCGCCCGGTTATGAGCCGGATGCTCTAACCAACTGAGCTAAAGATCCATGACTACTTTATAATAGCATAATTAAAAATTATGTGCAATATTATTTTGGTAAATATTAAGAAAAGATGTATACTATTATTAGGAGAAGTATTATGACTAGAAAAAATAAAAATATTATTATTTTTATATTATTAATTTTAATAATATTTAGTATTATTGTTACAAATTTATTTATTCATTTTAGTAAAATGCAAAAGTTATATGATGATAAAGTAATTAAAAAATCTAATATTACATATAATTATCCTTATTTTGATGATGATAAAGATATTTATATTACAAATTACTTAAGTACAGTAGATAATAATAAAATTGATAATATTAAATATATTGTAAATTATTTAGGAGATCATATTGTAGTATTATTTAAATTATATAAAAATGATATCATTGTAGATTATAAAAGTATTATTTTTAAAGATCGATTAGTAACTAATATTGATAGTATAATAACAAATCAAGATGAATTTATGAAAGTATTAAAAATTTATCGTGATAGTAATAATCTTAAAATAAGTGATGCATTTTTAGAAAATGGTACTAAAAGTTATTTATTTAAAGACACCGAATTAGATATGTTCTTATCCAATTATGATGATAAGAATTCAATAACTTTATTTAGAATAAATTATAAAGAAATAGAAAAATATTTAAATTTTCCTTATCATATCGATTCAAAATATCAGATAATGAATGATACAATAATCACTACTCAAAAAATAACTCCAATTGATAAAAATAAAAAATTAGTTGCTTTTACTTTTGATGATGGGCCAAGTGTTTATACGTTAGAAATTGCTGAAGTATTAGAGGAATTTAATGCTAATGCTACATTTTTTATGGTTGGTTATAATATAAAAATTAGAAATAGTGTTGTACTTGATTTATATAATAAAGGATTTGAACTAGGTAACCATACAATAGATCATTCTAGATTGACAAAATTTAGCTGTGATAAAGTTAAAGTTAAAATTGAGGAAAATAATGATTTAGTAATTAATATTATTAATGAAAAAATGAAACTTTTTCGGCCAACATACGGAGCTTTAAATATTGATATAAAACCTTGTATTAAATATCCTATTATTCTTTGGAGTGTTGATTCTAGGGATTGGGAAAGCCGAAATGTTGAAAGTATTACTTATGAAGTTATATCTAATCTTCAAGATGGTGATATTGTTTTATTTCATGATTTACATAAGCCAACCCTTGATGCTCTAAAAATAATATTACCATTATTATATGATGATAATTTTCAAGTAGTCTCAGTAAGTGAATTATTTGAAGCTAAAGATATTCCCTTAGAAGATAGTAAAGTTTATCGAAAAGCAAGAATTAATGATAATGATATAAATAATTAGATAGATATCTAATTATTTTTAGTTTTAATAAACTTTTAAAACGCATAAAATACATAGATAAACTTGCATTTTCGCTGTTGTTATGTTAGTATAGGAAGCACTTAAAAAAAGAAAGAGGGTTTTGAGTATGAAAAAAGGGATTTTTGGTGTTTTATTAAGTCTTATATCTATTCTAGGATTTAATATTTATGCAAATGCTGCTTCAGCTCCAGCTACTATTCAAGCTGGAAAGCAGTCGGGACTTTATTATTATGTTTCAGGATATGGAGCTACTGTTAAAAAAACAACAGATGGACACTATGTATATTGTGATAATATAAAATTAGATTTTCCAGCCAATAAAACATTGACTTTAAGTCAAAAAGTAGACGAAGGGTTTGTTTATATGTTAAGAAATAATCCAAATACTGGAGATACTAATAAAGATTTTTATATTTTACAAATGGCAGTTTGGTGGTATAAAGATATCATTGCTGGCCAAAGTAATTTAAGTAGTACATTTAAAACATACTGTACTAATAATCGTAATAGTAATTCTGTGTGTGGACATATTTATAATTTAGTTGAAGGTGCTAAATCATATAATCAATCAAAAGGAACAATGTCATTTAGTTCAGGATTAGTAAGTTTTACTAAACAAGGAAATTATTATGTTTCTAATACTATTACATTAACCAGTAATAATTTAAAAACATTTGCTGGAGTTAAATTAGCAAGTGCTCCAACTGGAAGCTCAATTGTTAATAGTAATATTAGTAATAATAATGGTACATTTCAAATTAAAGTGCCAGTAAATTCAGTTAAAGAAGGATTTAATAACATTATTATTGAAGCTAGTGGTACTTATAATGTTTTATCAGCTTATGATTATTATTATTCATCTAGTTATCAAAAAGCAATATATGATGTTGTATATAATAGCAGTTTTCCTGTAAGTGCTACTAAATTAGCTACAATTACTAAAGAGAATGAAACAACAAAAAAAACAACAACAAAAACTACTACAAGAAAAGCTAAAAGATATGTTGAAGAAGAAAATTCACTTAAAATTAAGAAAGTTGATCAAGATGGATCTTATTTAAGAGATGCAGAATTAACTTTATATACAGGAGATTGTGTTAATAAAACTTGTTATTCAAAAGACATTTATGCATTATGGACTACAAAAAAAAGTGCTAAAGTATTTTATGATTTACCAACTGGATATTATACAATTGCTGAAACTAAAACTCCAAAAGGGTATGTAACAGCCGAAAAGGATTTAATTTATGTTAAACGTGATGATACTAATTATTATTATACAATGATAAATGTTAAAGAAGATGCAAAGTTAGTAAGAATAAGTAAAACAGATATAACTGGAACTCAAGAAGTACCAGGAGCAACATTGATTATAAAAACAGAAAGTGGAGAAAATGTAACATCATGGATTTCCACTACATCACCTAAATTTATTAAGTTAGATGCAGGTAGTTATACATTACAAGAAACAATTGCTCCTAAAGGATATAAGCTAAATTCAGAATTATTGCATTTTAAAGTTGATAATGAAGGAAAGGTAACCGTTAAAAACGAATTTGGTATATATGTATCAGTTGAATATATAAAATTTGTTAATACGGCTAGTGATTTAATAAGTATTAATAAACTTGATAAAAATACCAATAAATTTATATCTGGAGTAATATTAGAAATAAAAAATGAAAAGGGAGAAGCAATATCTAGATGGACAACTACAAATGAAAGTTATAATATTGCCCTTAATCCTGGTGTATATACTTTAACTGAAGTTTATACCCCAGAAGGTTATATTAAGAATTCACAAGTAATACATTTTAAAGTAACTGAAGATGGAACCGTCTTAATTAAAAATGTTAATGGTGGATATGATATAGCAAGTGGTATTATAATTTATAATGAACCTAAAGAAGAATATGAAATAATTGTTGAAGTTCCTAAAACAGGACTTTCAAGTACACTTTCATATATTATAGGAACATTAACATTAGTTAGTGGTTCATGGATATTAATTAGAAATGGAAAATTTAACTAATAAAACCAATGTTAAAGTTACAATTGGGGTATTAATAGTATTTATAGGAATCTGTATTTTATCAAGTAATTATTATAATCAAAAAAAGTTTGAAGTATTTGATGAAATAAATGATTTATACTATAGTCAATTAATTGAAATAGAAGAATTAGATGAATTAATAGAAGAAGAAATAATAGTTAATCATGAAGAAGATTTACAAACGGAAACAGCAGTAATAAATGAAGTTCCTACTCCTTCAGTACCAACTATAGATTATACAAAATATTATGTTGGCTATTTATCAATTTCTAAATTAGGCTTTAAAAAAGGTTTTACAGAAATAGATAATAAATATAATAATGTGAATAGAAATATTCAAGTTATTAATCCATCTGATTATCCGGATAAAGTTAAAGGTAATTTTATAATTGCGGGTCATTCTGGAAGTAGTTCAGTCTCTTTCTTTAAAGATTTATATAAATTAAACCTTGAAGATGAGTTAATAATAACTTATAATAATATTGAATACAAATATATTATTAAAAATATTTATACTGATGCTAAAGACGGGGATTTAGTAATTAAAAGAAATAAGAATAAAACAACGCTAACATTAATAACTTGTACTAAAGGGGATAAAAATACTCAAACAATTTATATTGCTGAGCGTTATTAAAAAGGGTAAGAGGTGATTAGTTATGGTAGAGTATACTCTATTAGAAAAGATTAAAACTTTATTTAATCTTATTACTAATTCGCCTCTTTTTTTAATTCTTGTATTGGGAATTCTTTTAATGATAATTGATATAGCATTTATTTCTAAAACTGATAAAAAAACAAAAATTATTTATTCAATAATTTCAATAATAGTAATAATATTATTAATGGATTCATATTTTAATTCATTAATTAGTTTATTTGATACCATTGCTAAAAATATAGTGTCAATAATATATTTTCCTACAATGCTTCAATATATATTAATGTTACTTGCTAGTTTAATTATCTTAATTTTTAGTGTTGCTAGTAAAAAAATAAATATTAATATTAAAAGAATTAATATATTAGTTTTAATTATTAATACTTTTTTATTCTTTTTAATATTAGATCAAATAAATAATAATAATGTTGACTTAGCAAGCAAGGTAAGTATATATAGCAATAGCATATTAATGATTCTCCTTGAGTTAAGCTTAGCATTATTTGTGGTTTGGGTAATTGGTTTAATCCTTTATAAAGTAATTAAAAGATTATCGTTAAGAGAACAATTAGAGAGAGTTACTTTAGATTCGCAAACATTTTATGATGAACCAATACTACCAGATAGTTTTAATGATTTACAAAAACCAAAACTTAATGAAAAAAATAAAACGAATAAAAAAGAAGAATTATTTAATCTAGAAGAATATAAACAAATGAAAAAAATTCTAGAATTAATCAAGAAAACAACTGAATAATAAAAAGGTATTTAAATACCTTTTTATTATTCAACAATTAATTTTGCATGTAATACAATTCGTTCATTTCCTCGATTATGGCAAGTAGATAAGGTCAATATTTTATCATTAATAGTTATTTCTTCTTGGAAATTATATATACTTCTTCCGATAATTAAATTTAAAAATTCTTGATATTTTTCTTTATTATAAAAAGTAGTTTGGATATAATCCGTAGTATTAGGAACTTTGTAAATAGATATTATTTGCCATTTCATTTCTTTGTTTAAAGTATTAAATGTTATAATTTGATTTGCTTTGTTAGTATACCACGAACTATTTAAAACATATCTTAAAGTACCAAACATAATACCACCATTAATATTATGGCCATAAATGATAGTATTTTGATTAAGTACATCAATATTATTCCTAAAATCCATAAATACCCAACCCATTGAATTTTTATATTGGTTATAATCTCTTTTTAAATAATATTCATTATCTTTAGCTTGAACAACGGGATAATCAATGCGAGTATTATTTATAGTAAGCCATCCTTTTGTATCACTATTTATTTTAAGAAGGGTTTCAAATACCTTATCATAATTTTTATAATAAGAACTTACATATGTATTTTTGGGGGTCGTAACTGGAATAGTATTATCTGGTTCAATAAGTTCAAATTCAGGATCTTGATTATCAATATTATATTCAGCATCTATTCTATGAATTATTTGTTTTAATTCTTTTTCGATCTTTTGAATATCTCTTTCTTGGGAATAATTTTTATAGTAATTGATGCCCATTAAAACCATAATTAAGAAAATGATACTTGTTAAACATATTTTTAAAATATTAATATTTATTTGTTTAACTAAATTATTTTTTTTAAATTCTGAACTATAATTTATTTTAAAGTTAATACTATTATCTTTTAAATTTTTTTCATATTCGGTTTTTATCTTTTTAATAGAATGGTAGATTAATTTTAACTCATTATTTTCTTCTTCAATATTAATTTTTATATTATGTTTATTATTTTCTAATAACATTTTAATAATAAATACTAAATCAAGATAATTAAAGTGTTTTATGTTAATAATTTTTAAATGATTATTAATATTAATAAAAGTTTCAAAATCCTGATAATCTTCATTCTTAAAAGCTTCTTTAATAATAATACTTTTTTTATAATAAATACTACTGTAAGTAGTTAAATCATTGGTGCTCATAAAATTACTTATAAAAAAGATTTCACTTCTTATATTTATTTCTAAATCTTTATTTGTATCAAGTCTTTCTAATAAATATTTAGGTATATCATAGACATCTAATTTTTTTAATGTTTTATTTTCAAGTATACTTAAGAATATTTTATAATTAACAGGCTGGTCTGGTTTTAAGTGTAATTCTTCAATACTAGGTATATTATTTATTATTTTTAGAACTAATAATATAATATTATAATCTTTAATACTTACTTTTTTAACATTTTTTTTAATTACTATAACATTTAAAAAGGAAGATACTAAATCTAAATTTTCGAGGATATAATCTTTACTAAAAACAATTTTTTTAATATCAATTATATTAGTATTATTTAAATTTTCTTTAGGAGTATCTTTTTTTAATACTGAAATAGATAAAAGATTTCTATTTATTTTAAATATATATTTATCCATCTTAATACCTTCTATTCTATAAATATAATATCATATTTAATTTATAATTTAAACTCCTGAATTAAAGT